>CBFGQN010000670.1:0-2318 GCA_965650895.1 uncultured Ignavibacteria bacterium
TCCGGCAACAGACGAATGGTTGCCGATCCGATCACTCCGCTGAACGCCGTCTTTCTGGGCTGGCATATTCCCGATTCCCTTTCAAACGATCTGCACGGACTTGAACTGCTGGCGATGATTCTTGCCGACGGCGACAGTTCACGGTTCAGACGGGGGCTGGAGTATGATCCGCTGATCGCCTCGGAGACATCGGCCTTTATCGATGAAGGAGAGATCGGTTCGATCTTCTGCGCCTATGCTCTGGCACAGAACAACCGGATCTCCACCTCCCGACTGGAAGGGGAACTCCGCCGTGAGATCGGCCGGGTTGTGCGGGAAGGAATAACCGAAGAGGAACTGAGAAAGGCAAAGAACCGGAAGATGACCGCGATCGCACACAGTCTCCTCCCGATCTCCGAACGGGCCGAGCGGATCGCATGCAACACCGCCCTCTACGATGATCCCCTCCTGACATGGAACGAAATCGAACTCTACGAATCCGTCGGAATCGATCAGGTCGTCTCCCTGGCCGAACGGTATCTGTATTCGGTGGAGCCGTCGGTGGTGGGGTATGAGAGAGTTCGTAGAGTTCATAGAGAGAAGAGTTTGTAGAGTGAGAGAGGGGATGGGTGTGGGAGTGCGAACCCCGTAGGGGGCAAAAACCTTTGCCCCCCGCCGGAATTCCCCGACCCGTAGGGAGCAAAACCTTTGCCCGCCCCCATCCGGGGACCCTGACATCCGGGATTCCGGATTTGCCGGGAATAAATATTTTCCCCCCTGTCGGAATTCCGCACCGGAACAATCATCGGATTTATCCCGGACACCCGCAGATATCACAGAACCGGCAGAACGTTGAATATCGGTTTCGACGTTCTCCTTTCATTTTCAAAACCATATTGATTAACCGTACATATCCGCCGCTACCCGTCGGAAGACCGGCCTCTCGGCCACTGGAGTTCGAGGAGACGACGCTCTCGAACGGGATTCCGCTCTATCTGATCCCTCACCACGTCCAGCCGTTCATCTCGCTTCGCCTTGTCTTCCGGCGCGGAGCGCGCAATGATGGAGATCTGGCCGGGCTTGCAGATATGACGTGCGATCTGCTTTCGGCCGGAGCCGGTTCGCGCGATGCAATCGCGTTTGCCGATGCCGTGGAGCGTCTCGGCGCCGATCTCGGCACGGACGCCGGTCGTGACATCATCCGACTGGAACTCGACACGCTCACCCGCTTCCTTCCGGAAGCCCTCCCCCTGGCCGCCGATATGGTCCGCGCTCCCCTCTTCGATCCGGAAGATCTGGAGCGGGAACGGAAACATAAGCTGGCGGCATTGCGGCAGAACCGATCGGATCCGGACTGGCTTGCCGGAACGGCACTGCGACGCGCACTCTACGGATCATCTCCCTATGGCCACCCGATCGAGGGGGATGAAGCGTCGATTCCGCACCTTACCATCGAGGCGTGCCGTGACTTCCACCGGAACCATCTGACGCCGGAGAATGCTTTTTTCGTTGCGGCCGGAGATATTACCCCGGAGGCTATCAGAGGAGTGCTGGAAGATTATTTCGGAGAGTGGAGCGGCCCCCCCTCGGTCCCCCTCACCCCCCTGCCCTCCCTGTCCCCGACACCCCGCAGAATTCTCGTCATTGACCGTCCCGGCTCCGCCCAAACCGCAATCAGGGTCGGACGGATCGGACTCCCCCGGACAGATCCCGACATGATCCCCCTGCGCACACTGAACACACTTCTCGGTGATTACTTCAACAGTCGTCTGAACACCTTGCTGAGAGAATCGATGGGATACACCTATGAAGCGTGGTCCTATGTGGAAGGGACGATCGATCCCGGCATGATCGCCGTCGGCACGTCGGTGCGGGGAGACCGTGTCGCCGAGACGCTCGGGGCGATCTTCGGCGAACTTGAGCGCATCGCATCCGAACCGGTTCCCGAAGAGGAACTGACTCTGGTCAAGGGATATATCAGCGGACGCCAGGCGCTGGCATCGGAAACGCCGGAACAGATTGCCGACATGGTCACCACGATCGCCCTTCATAACCTTCCGGCAAATTACTACGGCAACATCATCGAACAGACCCGGATGTTGACCGCCGAGCGATTGCTGGAGGTCGGAAGCCGCCTTCTGCGACCGGAGGAGATGACCGTTGTCGTGGCCGGCGATGCCGAACAGGTGCGGGAAGAACTCGACAGGTTCGGCGATGTCCAGGTCGTCAAGAAGGTGAGATGACATCGATCGGGTGTGGTCCCGACAGGGGTAGGAATGGCGATCACGTGCAGGTACAGGAAGTCCGGCGGGGGGCAAAGGTTTTTGCCCCCTGCGGGG
>CBFGQN010000671.1:0-2315 GCA_965650895.1 uncultured Ignavibacteria bacterium
GTTGCGGCCATCCTTCTCCCCTTCGTTCTCTTCCTTGTGGCCCTCATCGTTGCTCTCTTCTACTTCACGGGATCGAAGGGGGGAGAGGGAAAAAACCGCTGGGGACGTCTACCGGCCGGTTTCGGCATGATGACGGTGATTCTTTTTCTGACGACAATCCTCTACGGCGGCGGCTACAGCATTCTGGACATCGAACAGTATTACCTGACGGCCATCTTCGTGCTCGGTATCTGGATGCTCTTCGGATTTGTCCGGCTGCACAACCTGCTCGGACGTTCGGTCACGCTCGGTCTGGCCGGACTCCTTGCGGCCGGTGTGATCCTCTTCAACTACGGCGACGCCGATGAGAGCGGAAACTATCTGGTGGAGGACGCCACGGTCAACATGCTGGAGAATCTGCCGCAGAATGCGATCATCATCTCCGGTCTCTGGGATTTCTGGCTTTCCGGCAGCTACTACATGCAGGGGGTGGAGGGGATGCGTCCGGACGTGACGGTTGTGGATCACAACCTGCTGAAGTATGGCTGGTACATCGAACAGTTGCGGACGAACTATCCGGAGTTCATGGAGGGAGTGCGAAAGGAAGTCGAAGCGTTTCAGGAGGAGCAGTACAAATTCGAGCGTGACCTGCCGTACGACCCGGCGGTGATCGACCGGAGATACGTGGAGATGATCGACGCGATGATCCGGGAGAACCTGGGGAAGCGTCCGGTGCTGATGACCTTCGACATCAACGAACGGACGCAGTCAGGAGGATTTCGCTACGGGAATGAGTGGCCTCCGCCGAACAAGCGGGCCCCCTATCAGCTTGCCTATATGATCCTGCCGGACGAAGAATATGTGCCGCAGGAGTTCCCCGACTGGACGTTCCGTTTCTGGGAGGGGAGAGTCGATCCGTACGTGGCGAATACCTACAAGTGGTATGCCACGAGTGCTCGCGACCGGGCGCAGTACGAGGCGTTGCACGGGAACGACTCGCTGGCGAAGCGCTATATGGAACTGGCCCGGACGTTCGATCCGGGATGGGGGCCTGAAGAGTATGCGAAGGTGGGGGAACATCTGCCGGGGAGGATTGTGGAGTAGAGGATCAGTGCTGATCTATCTTCAACTTCTTGTCGGAAATCCGATGGCGATACAATCATCCGGCGAAATTGCACAACTGCTGTTCCCTTATGCTTTCCTCAAGTGAGATCAGAGTCTATGTGGTTCAGTGGTCATTGATCATGGCCCTGTGCTTCATGGTGTCGGGCTTCGTTTACTCGATCTACGGACTGGTTCTGTTCTCTCCGATATTCCTGCCGTTGCTTGACGGAATGCTGATACGGAAGCTGCGCCGTGCAAAGGTGAGGCCCGGTTGGTACGTTCTGAATTTCTTCGGTTGGCTGATTGTCGTCTGGATGTCGGCGTTTGTCGCGAAGAAGCATAGCGGGTCAGGCACATTCTTTGTGCTGTGGCTGATCTCCGTCGTCATTTTTGTTGCGCTGACCGAATGGTCCTGGAAAAGAGAATTCGGAATTTGGTCGTACTACGTCAATCCGGTCTCGCTGGGATCCTTTCTGCTGGTCACGCCGTTGAGTCTGCAGATACTGCAGCAGGGGTTCTCGGAACTCTCCCGTATTGATGCCTTGCCGTTACTTGCAATGGCGGTAGCGGGGTTGATATACGGGGTAACGAGGGGAGCTCTGACGGCGAGTCGATTGCGGATGCAGCGGGTATCGTCGTAGACTTGTTCATGGCAGACCGAATCTACCCTCCTGGCGCATCCATATCCTTTTGTTCGCTATTCATGCAACAACGCTGAAGATAATGAGTGGAACTAAAATAAGTAAACTTCAACATGCTTTATCATGTGAGAGAAAATTTCGTGGTGCTTATAACATGTGTGTTCTTGGGAGTAGTATCGTATCCGGGATGTTATAGCGATCCTCGCTGCTCGTCGGTGGACGAAGAACAATTTGGAGAAGATAAGATTGATGCGTCAATAATATTGGGTTACGGGTTTGATGGTGAATCCGTATCGATTTCAATGAACGATTCGTTGAGCCGTTCGTTTGTACTCGAAAGTACACCCATATGGCCGACCATGATAATAATAGCCTATGACACAAATGAATCGGCAGTTTATTTTCTTGATCTTGATTCCGAGGTGGGTGAAAAATGTTATTGTGAAGATGTGGATTCCGTGTGGATATCCATGGACGACGATGAGGGAGATCGAGTAGCCGTTGATTGGTTACAAGGCCTTCAGGATGGTACGCCGCACTCAACGGTATCGTATTCATCCGAAGGGTTATATATACATAATATAACTCATG
>CBFGQN010000672.1:0-2301 GCA_965650895.1 uncultured Ignavibacteria bacterium
ATTGATGGGGAGATGGAATCGAAGGGGATCGCCGCGGAACGATTGCGTCGGCCGCATTATATGGGCGAGGATGGGAGCTTTGCGATGCTGGACTCGAACCGGTTTTTGTACTACGAAGACATCCGTGCACCGGAGCCGGTGTGGGAGAAAATACTTGGGTCGGTACACGGCAGAGAGGTACAGTATGACATGGCGGTGATCCGGCAGCGGGCTGATACCTTCGTTGTCGTGTGGCCGACTTTCCTTTTTCGGTGGACGGAGCCAAGGGAAAGAGGCGGGTACTTTGCTCTGGAAACGCAAACACTTCTCTTCTTATCCAAGGATGATTCCATCCGGGTCGCATGGGAATACCTTGATCTGAACGGAGTAAATGACGGAGTCCCAGCCACGTTCGCCTTCAAACGGTATCTGGGAGAATGTGCAGGAAGTTCGTGGGTTCTGGTTGCAATAGACAGAGGTGTGGAATCCTACTACCTCTCGCGTTACAGTGTGGACAATCAGGGCTACTCTACCCATCAGGGAGTAACAGGAGGAAGAGGAGAGATCTTCGAAGAGGACAGACTTGATCTCCTCTATAACTGTCGCCCCCTTGACCTCCCCGGTGTCGCCCGCCTCCGCTCCGATACGCTCAGCACCATCCGGGTTCAATGGAGTGACGGGCCGGTGGAACTGACCGCATCGACGGCCGGGTATCGCCCGACGCCCCATGACGCTCCGGTGATAGGCATTCACGGCGATCGTCTGGTCGTCGGCTGGTATCGTCCGGAGATCAATGAACTGGGGGAAATCCGGTTCGACCGGTTTCCGATTCTCATCGAAGAATCCCGCGTTCAGTCCCGCGCCGATCAGAACAACACAACTGCGTGGCTGGGACCGACCCGGTATCAGGGTGGGGGAGGATACGTGAACCTGATCGTCGCGGCAACCCAACGGACTATCGAACACTGGCCGGTCACCGATGTCTACCTGGGCCTCTTCGCCCACGTGCTGAAGGAGTCCGGATGGAGACGTCTGAGGATGAGGGAAAGCAGGGTGCAACTGTCCGGAAGCCGCTTCCCGAACGCTTCGTTCTACGCCGTCGGCCACGATCCCGATCTTGACCTGTCGGCCGTTGCTTTTGCCGGCCCACTCTTTGATTACTCCGGCAATACATGCGGTTACGCAATCATTTCCGACACGGCAACGGCCTCCGGAGAGTTCCCCTGTGCATGGCGGCCACGCTACATTCTTCCGGTCGACTCTACCACGGTCCTGCTGATCGGCGATGATGACAGCCTGAGGAGTGTCGGTGCGGGAAAGAATCCGCAAGTATTTTTTCTTCCTTCTGCGACCCCTTTCCAACCGAGCGGCTACTGGAAGATGTCCGGTTCACGACTTCTCCGCGAGTTGCGGGAAGACGGAACGAAGACTCGTCAGTTCCAGCTCCTGTCGCTTGACGGAATGCTCCTCCACTCAACGACGTTGGAGGATGTCGTTGACTCAGTCGACTTTTTTCCGATCGAGAACCGGAAAGACGGTTCGGTTGTTCTGTTGCAGGGGAGTCCGGAGGGCGTGCGGTGTTTTCATTTCGACAGCGAACTTCGCCTGCTTGCCGATCCTTCGGGAAGATCCCGGTCCGGCATACGAATCAGTTCAGAGCAAACGGCTGCAAAATCACCGGCAGGCGTTATCCGGAACGACTCCCTCTTCTTTGTCTGGCTGGGGGAGGCCGATCAGGTCTACGGCAATGTCGTCGACCTGCGGAAACCTCTCTCATCGGTTCGCGAGCATGATCCGGCAGCCGATGACTTGCGGATTATTCCCAATCCGGCGGGCGATCTGGTCCGGCTTCAGCTTCCGTTTGTCGTCGGAACGGATGCGCTCGTAGAATGCATCGATGCCGCGGGTAATTCCGTTTCGATCCGGACGATGCGAAGTTCCGTGAAGGAAATTCTGCTTGACGTTTCGAATCTTCCAAGTCAGATCTATCTTGTGCGGGTCTCGTCGGCTTATGAGAAAGTTGAAGGGAGAATGATTGTCGTACGATAGAGGTCACTCCCTTTCAAGGTCAGTGCAAAAAGCTTCAACCCAATACCTTTGGAGAGATAAGAATGCGGAGACACAACTTCAGATGTGATGAGATCATGTCCCGGTTCGGCAGATTGAAGGCTCTCTTTTTTGTGATGATGCTTTTTCTGATTTCGGTCCTTTCATTGTCGACACTTTTTGCCCAGCAGAGACCGGATGTTGGCCTTTCCAGCGACATCCGCAATCCTGACTTCCCGTCGGACATCCAGATTCAAACCGGGGCCGAACTCGCCG
>CBFGQN010000673.1:0-2301 GCA_965650895.1 uncultured Ignavibacteria bacterium
CAACAATCCTGTGGCTCCCGTTGCTGTTCGCTCTTGTTCTGGGAGCCTGCCGTGACAGCACGATCTATCCCGATCACGGGGGGAACAACGGGGGGAACAACTCCACCGATTCCAGCGCCGTTTCTATCGATGCTCTGCTCGGAGCCGAGTGGAGACTGGTCGGCTTCCAGCGGCAGAACGGAAGTGCGGTGCAGCTTGACAAGGTACCGGATGATCAGACCTTTACATTGACCTTCGGAACGGGAGATGCTGCGGGAATGGCCGACTGCAAGGGGTATGCCTATCAGTATTCCCATACCGACGAGGGAAAGATTTCCTTCTTCAATCCGGCCCCGCAAATTGCTCTGGTCTGTCCGTCGGGAAGCTACGACGCGAAGTTCTACAACGCTCTCGAAACATCCGTTGCCTACAAGGCTACCAAGGCCACTCTCTATATCTACTACGGTGACGATGAGGGGGACAGGGATCGGGCCTTGTATTTCGTGCGCAAGGATCAGCAGGGGGGGGATAGTGAACCGATCGTTCTCTACAGACTGGAGGAGATCCGGCTGAAGAGCAGCGATCCCTACAAGGTGCTGAACGCCTCGATTACCGGTGACCGGATTGATCTGAGAGTGCAGTACGCCGGTGGATGCGAGCAGCATGACTTCACGCTGATGGGTCCTTTGACGATTGCGACGGGGGGATTGGATCTGAATCACGGAACCGGTACTCCGGTGAACGCCTACCTTTATCACAATGCCAACGGGGATGCCTGCGAGGCGTTGATTACCGAAGACATACGATTTGATCTGACGCCCCTGAAGGAACGGTGGAAGGAGGTAACCGGAAGGACCGACGGTCTGATCCGGCTGACGATCAACGACCTGCATAGTGGAGATATCTGGACGCTGTACTACCAGATCGGAAACGGCGGAGGAGTTCCGAACTGGTTGCAGGATACGATTGCGGCGATCAAGAGCAGACCGGCGGCCAATCCGCCTGAGTCGATCTGGCAGTATACCTACCAGGGAGAGATCGTCTACTACCGTCCGCCGATCTGCTGTGATATATTCAGCGTTCTGTATGACGAAGAGGGGAACGTGATCTGCAGTCCGGACGGAGGAATTGCCGGACATGGCGACGGACGTTGCCCTGATTTCGGAACAACGGCAGGCAACAGAAAACTTGTCTGGCAGGATCCGAGATAGGCTCCTGCGGAAGAATTGATAACAACCGATCAGCATTTCAATGTCCCCGCGCCGGTTCGTGGTTCTCCTCCACAGCCGGTTTGCGGGGGCATCCGTTTTTCGCCGTCACAGTGATAAGTAATAATGGAACTCCGCGATCCCTTTTTGTGTCCCTGCCCTTGCGTTCCGGTAAACGTTGAAACCGCATCACATCGGCAATGGAAGAGGTTGCCTTGCCGATCAGTTCTGAAACCAGCAAACCGAGAGAACTATGAAACGCCTCTGCCTGATTCCGTTCATTCTGCTGCTCTCCGCTTTCATCTCCTGCAAGGATGAAGACAGCCTTATTCTGGTCCCGACCGAGACCACCGATTCCTACGAGAAGAGTCTGGAACGTTGGGAGGGGAACGGCTATCACAACTACCGCTACGAGTTCCGCTGGCGGTGCTTCTGCACCCGCATCAACGACTGGGTAGAGGTCACGGTGCGGAACGACACTGTGTTCCGGATTGTCAACCTTGAGTCCGAAGAAGCCTACGAAAACGAGTGGGCGTGGCAACGGGAGGACTTCCGGACAATTGACGGTCTGTTCGATCTGATTCGGGAAGCTCGCGACAAGCCGGCCGACAGCATCACGGCGGCCTATGACGCGTCAAAAGGATTCCCTGTGAAGGTTGATATCGACTGGAACCGGGGATTGATCGATGAGGAGATCGGCTTTGAAATCCGGAAGGTGATTGTGGAGTAGCGGGCGGGATGATGAGGGAATTCTATATCGGAGCCGGAAAACTTCGGAGCGGTGTAACCTTTCTCCCTCGCATCGTGTTCCCGGCTCCGTTCCAGTGTTGATGGAACGATGAAGAAAATTAAATTAAATAAAGGTTGCCTCACGTAGTAAAGATATACTATCTTTGCAGCCCTTGAATAAAACAACAGCAGTTTCACCGTCGCCGCAGCGCGACAGACAAGCGGAACAATGATCTTCACAGGAAAACCATATCAGCAACAGACCGGTCGCATATCGCCCGCAAGCGGTATGGAAAGAACGCGTCCGGTCAATGATTTGTCCGCAACCGGAGGTGGAACTGCTGAACAGTAGTTGCCTTTACAAGATTCTTGTGAAGCCCACCTT
>CBFGQN010000674.1:0-2297 GCA_965650895.1 uncultured Ignavibacteria bacterium
CGGTGCCGTTCTCGTCAACCGGGAGGAAGTGGTGATGGTGCGGCCGCAACTGCCCGAAGGTATGCGGGAGTGAGTGAGGTACTGCCGGAGTCGGACTTCCGGTTCTGTCCGTATATCTGCATGAAGAAATGAAAGCGGTCTGCGTTCCATCGGAACGCAGACCGCTTATGGATACGATACGGACTTACGAACGGAACTACTTCCGGCTTCCGGTATCCGACGAAGGGGGAGGACCCGGTTCGGGGGGAGGGGGCGGAACCATTCCCGGCGGTGGCGGCGATTCCCGCTTGTGAACCGGCACTCCCTTCGGAAAGGCAAACGTCCCTTCGGCAAATTTCGGATTCAGTTCGATGCTGACCGGTTCAAGCCTGAATTCAAGATCATCCATCGGGAAGAAGAAGTGGATGCGGATCGGCACTCCGCGCCACAGCCAGAACGTCTGGACGATGTCCGGATATTCCAGACGGTAGACCCGGGTATGGTAGCCGTTGAGTACGGTATCCCCCAGCATCTTGCCTCCCTGTTTCTTCATTTCAAATTCACCAAGCGACAGACCGGCTTCCTCTGCCGAATCGACCGGGAAGCTGTATTTCAGCGGTATCTGCCAGGCATATTGCGTCAGGTAGTTGTAGGATCCGGTGAACTCCGGCGTGGTCAGGGCAATGTTGTGCTGCGGGAAGTTCGCCCCCACATCTTTTACCGGCATGGTGCTGTCGGTTTTCTTTTCATAGAGTCCGTACTCCTTGAAGATATGTTCGACACGTCCGGATCGGTCCCCTTTTGCCTCCAGAACGATCCGTGCCGACTCGACGCCGTAGAGTGCCGGTTTTCCTTCAGGCGATCGTGCAATCGTCGTGTTCTGACCCATCCCTTGCGGTGGGGCAGGCAGGTCGAGTGATGAATCGACGTTGATCCGGAACGTCGCCGGTTCGGTCAGCGCATCCTGTGTGGAAGGGGCGTCCCGCAACTGCTGATTCCCCTCCTGCTGTGGTTCCCCTTCGGAACAACCGGTGCCGCACAGGGAGAGTCCGGCACACAGTGTAAGTATACCGAGTGAATGATAGAATGAACGTGTCATAAGCGTTTGATTCAAATATGCGTTGTGTTGGTTCTGTCCGTTCCGTATGTCAGTGACCTGAACCGTATGGTATTTCCTCAATGCCGTATCCTTCCGGAAAGGTGAAAAGCGAGTCCGGGACAACGATGTCGGTTCGCACCGACCGGGGTTCCGCCACGAATGATCCCTGCTGGCCGTCGGTTCTGGCCAGCGTCTCCCGTATCGGCACTCCTCCCCATGTCCAGATCGTCCGGATAAATGTCTGTCCCTTCTGCCGGTAGACCCGGCAGCGGTAGTTCCCCATCAGGGTTGTGTCGGTCAGACGTGTTCCTCCCGAGCGTTCCAGTGCGATCTCGCCGAAAGGCCGCGAGAGGGATTCCCACGCCTGACGATACTTCTGATAGGAGACGTTCCGCATCTTCTGTCCCTTCTCCGCACGCAGATCCACAACGCCGTGAAAGTCCGGCGTGACGATGGCGAGCTGTTGCGGGGGGACCACGGCCAACGGTTCGTAGGCCGGCGTTGCGCTGTCGAGCCGGCGTTCTCTCATGCCGTAATCGGTGAAGGTCAGACGCCGTATACCCTGAAAGTCTCCTTCGTAGACCATCTCCACCTCACCGGAACGGAAGGCGAATCTGGCCGGTTCACCGTCGGGAGTCGTCAGCGGTATCTCCGGTTCGGCGATCGTATCGGTTGTCTTGTTCGCCCCGGTCGAGTCGGTTCGTCCCTGCGTTCCACTCTCCGGACTGCATCCGAAGACAAGGATGAGAAAAAGAAGAAGCGTTCCGGCGATTCCGGAGCGGAGAAAAAAAACGTGTCTGCTCATCATTATGTACTGTTGCCGTTCGAAGCGCCGATGGCGCCGTTTGTGAAACGGCAAGATAGGAAACACAAAAGAACCCGATCTGTTTCCTGCAGTCGGAAAGAGGAGTGCTTCGATCTGTGATTCGTGCAAGACCGTTAAAAATCATTGTCGACGAAAAAAACGGTTGCGTTGCTCACGGTTTCTGGCGTACCTTTGCAGTCCCTTGAGCGGGCAAGGGGGCCTGTAGCTCAGTTGGGAGAGCGCGTGAATGGCATTCACGAGGTCAGCGGTTCGATCCCGCTCGGCTCCACCAGCCTTCGCTCTTCGAGCTTCGGCTCGGCAAGCCAGTCGCCAATTACGTTTGAGGGCTCGAAGAGCGAAGGCTGTCACGCCGAAGTTGCGAAGCAACGAAGGCGGGCTTCCCATGAAGCATGT
>CBFGQN010000675.1:0-2294 GCA_965650895.1 uncultured Ignavibacteria bacterium
GATGCGGGCGTCGCGGATCTTCGCCGCCTTCTCGAACATCATCCGCTCGGCATAGATCCCCATCTCCTGTTCAAGCTCACGTTCAAGTCCGCGGCTTTTCCCCTTCAGCACCTGCACCACCTGCTCGATCATCTCACGATATTCTTCACCCGACACAAGCCCTTCGCACGGTCCCTCACACTTGCCGATGTGGTAATCCAGACAGACCGTGAACCGACCGCCGGAGATTGTTTCGGCGTTCAGATTCAGATCGCAGGAGCGGATCGGGAAGATCGAGCGGAGCGTCTTCATCAGATAGCGGACGTATTTGCCGTCGGTGTAGGGACCGAAATAGCGGCTGCCGTCGCGAATGATCCTGCGCGTGGGAAAGACTTTCGGAAAGGGTTCGTTCGTAACCCGGATCCGGGGATAGGTCTTGTCGTCCCGCAGCATGATGTTGTAGCGGGGCTTCAGCTTCTTGATCAGCGTGTCCTCAAGAATCAGGGCCTCGACCGCGGAGTCGGTGACGATCACTTCGACATCGGCGATCTTCGCGACCAGCGCGGTCGTCTTCGCATCGCGAGGACGTTTGTCCTGGAAGTAGGAGCGAACACGACTGCGCAGGTTCTTCGCCTTGCCGACATAGATCACCGTCCCCTCCCGGTTTCTGAACTGATAGACTCCCGGATCGGTGGGGAGTCCGTTCAGTTTTTCCTCCAGGGGAAGTCCCCCCTCCTTTTCTCTCTGTTCGTCCGCGTCGCTCATCGACAATGGTTGTGTTGTTCTCGTACTGGAAGTCGGAAAACATACAAAAAAGGGCCGCAACGATTGATCGACTATCGTTGCGGCCCTTTCTTTCCTCGCAATAATTGCGGAAGACAGGCAGACGGATCCCCGACCTACCGGACGATCCGCATCCGGGATGTCGTCAGCACTTCATTCTCCACACCGTCACGCAGAAGAACCGTGTAGAATCCGGAGGGGAGTCCGGAAACCGACAGAATCGATTCGTGCCGTCCGGCCTCGCGGAATCCTTCCTCCACCGAAAAGACCCGTTCGCCTCCGGCATTATAGATGTCGATGCCGACATCCGCACGTTCCGACAGCTCATAACGCAACCGGGTCTCCGCCGACACCGGATTCGGCAGGAGTGCCGTCACAACACCCCCTCCGGTCGCCGGTTCATCGACCGATACCGAGGTTCTCTCAAGCAGAACCATCGGTTTCTGCGCGGCTCCGTCGGCATCCCGAAGCAGGTGGATCGAAAGCGAATTGTCTGCAACCGTTCCGGAAACAATCGCCGTCACCGGCTCTCCGTCGGAAAGCTCTCCCTCTGCTATCAGTCGAAGCACGTTGCCGGTTGCAGCCGTGGTCCGGACCGTCACCGTCGCCTCACCCGAAGGGAGGGTAAGATATCCGGTCCCCGCTTTATAGGTGAGGTTGGAAAAAGGAGTAGTGGAATTGTCGGAAGCCTGAACGGTAACGTCCAGAGGACCGGCATCCGGGGAGGCGTGAAAGAACCGAAGGGCGGTTGTCCCCTGGCTGACGTCGATTACCGGATCGGCATCAATCGGCACTCCGCTGATGGTCTGTTTATCCTTTTCCCCGACTATCATAAACACCCGATAGGTGTTCCCCGGCAGTTCTATGTCCGTGTCGATGACGGCGTTCCCGATCCCCTCTCCTTCTGCGGCAACCTTGATATTATAGAATCCGGCATCCATTTCGGAACGTCCCGTCGCCCCCCCGTACGTCAGTCCGTCGAAACGCTCGTCGTCGATAAAGACTTCAGCCGGTCCGGCATCCCCGGAGAGATGAACGGCCCGGAAGAATGTCGGCTCGACCTGGCTGGTCAGGGCGACCATCGGCCGCTGATCGGCTTCGACATTCTCCACCAGCATGTTGACCACAAAGTCGGATTTGGCAGGATTGCCGTTAGCGATCAGCGTGACGACTCCCTCTTCGGGGAGGAAAACGCTTCCGGAGAAGAAACGCTTTCCGTCGGAAAGATCGAAGATGTCGACGAAGATCTCCTCGGTCGGGAATTCAAAGAACCCGGAAACCGTGGTAAAATCCAGAAAGGGAAGCGTGAACTGGGTGCCGGTCTCCGAAGTCATCACCACCTTGATATCTCCGACCGGATAGGCTCCGTGCAGGAACCGGACCAGGGTTTTTCCTGACGGAGGGACGAGAACCGGATCGCGGGTCAGCGTCATTTCCAGCACATCCTGCTCATCGATATCCCCGAGAGCCAGCAGCGTGTAGGCCGTATCGGCATGAAACTCGTGATCGAAATCGACCACTGCGAAGTCGGG
>CBFGQN010000676.1:0-2293 GCA_965650895.1 uncultured Ignavibacteria bacterium
ATCTGAAGCCGAAGGGCAATGACGTATTTGATAAGTATCAGGAAGCAATCTTTCCGATCGATCTCCGCTATCTGGCCAACGGCGCATGGGGACCGACCAAAGACACCAGTGATTGCAGCCGACGTTTCGACATCCGTGTGACCTGGCTCGGCGGCGAACAGCTTGCCGTCAGGAGCATATCGCTCCGTGACATCCACGGTCAGCTTTCGCTCGGCACCGATTCGGCGGCCCGGGCATGGCGACAAGAGCGGATACATACAACAATCGTGCCGTTCGTCCTCTCCTCCAGAGGCAAAAATATTTCTCTTGGTCGATGACTCTGAATGTCCTATGTTCACCTTGAACATTTTGTTATCATAGCATGATTTCTCGAATGCTTCATATTCTTTTCCTCCTCTCACTCCTCGGCGTGTTCTTCCTCACGTGTCCTCTTCTTCAGGCGCAGAACGAGATCGTCGCCAACGACAGCGCGAAGCTGCTTCGGCGCATCTGGATGGTGCGGGGGGGTGTGGTTGGTGGGGATCGGGTCGGTGCGCTTGCCGGGGCATTGGGAGACCTGAACCAAGACTCTCTACAGGATTTTATCTGGGGGGTCGGAAGTACGGGAATCTGGCATGTGCAGTATGGCGGAATGCCGATTGCAGAGACGCCTGTACAGAGCTTCTACCACAGGTCCACGCTTTCCTATCCCGTTACAGGAGACTTCTGGGGAACCGATACGGAGTACGTCGTGTTCTCCGATGCCTATTTCACCAAGCCGGACGGGAGAACGCGCATCCATACGCTTTTGAAGCTCTACGCGATAGAGAGCGACACGATCAACCTGACCGCGGTGGAGACCTTCGATCCGGCACAAAGCATCTGGCCGGATTTGGAGACGACAGTGACGGCAATGTTTGCAGTTGACCTTGACAGGGATGCGGATGACGAGCTTGTGGTGAAGGTCTCGACGAGGCTGGTAGGGGATGCTGCTGACCGTCGCGCGGAGGTCTGGATATTCGAGGGGGGGTCGGCGTTCCAACTTGACACGCCGACGGTCGTGCTGAAGGATACCGAGGAGAACTCAACACGATTCAATGCCGTCGTCGGCAACCTCGACAACGACCCCTATCCCGACATCCTCACCTTTGGAAACTATGAGAACAGTGAGGGGGATCGATCCGACCAAATCAAATTCTGGTGGGGCAACAGCCGCATCGAAAACCTCTCCATCGCTCCCGACCGGGCAATTCACTTGGTCGACCCTCTCTATCCGCGCATCGGGAACGGCTTGACGCTGGCTGACTGCGACGGCGACGGCGTCAGTGACATCTGGCTGCCGGGACCGGACGGACGCTATTACCTCTATCGTATGGGAGTGGACGGGAAGGATGCGCGGGAACGTCCGTTAAGTCTGGCCGATGCCGATGCGTGGTATAAGATGAATGAGTACGGGAACTTTGCGTTGCCGCTGGGAACGCTGAACGATACATCGGGGCGGTATGAGATGATCGGTGTGATCGGTACGGTCGGAGGTGATCCGGGACGGCTGGCGGCGTTGTCGGGAGGGAAGAAAGGACCGAACGGGACGTTTGACGCTTACTACTCGGCTGGAAGCGACGGCATAACGTCAGGCAATGTCTTCGGTGTTGGGGGGCCGGTGGGGGATGTTTCCGGTAATGGCTATGAAGATTATCTGGCCGCCAGTCCCTACTGGTTCAATCTTGAACAGGGGATTGCCATTCTTCTCGAAGGCGGTCCGTACATCCCGAACGACGACACGACACTCAGTGTGCAGTCGGTCGCCACCGACGAACACCGGGCAGCCCTGCACATCTGGCCGAACCCGGTCAGCGACGAGCTTCACGTTGCCTGGCGCGGCGATTTGAAACGCCCTCCGGGATTGCTGAGGATTTATGACATGAACGGACGACTCGTTGTCGAGGGACCGGTCGAGGCATGGCGGGGGGAAGCTCTCTGGCGGTGCGGATCGGTTCCCCCCGGCGGCTACCTCCTCGTCGTCTGCGACCGGCAGGGGGGCGTCCTTGCACAAACAACCATCATCAAACAATAGATGAGAGAAGAGCGAGGCTGGAGGCGTTATTCACCAAATTCACATGGAGGCATTCATGAGAAGGACGCAAAGATTATGCGTGTGGCAATGGATGATTGTTCTGACAGTGACCTCGGCAACCCTCGGGGTCGGTCAACTCTACGGCCAGACCGGGCGGGGCATCGGCGCGGACACCGGGACGCTCATCGCCCCGCCGATGCTGCGGATGTGGAACTGGCCGGATACGGTCTTCCTGACCGG
>CBFGQN010000677.1:0-2293 GCA_965650895.1 uncultured Ignavibacteria bacterium
ATCGAGAATCAGGACGGTTTCATTGAACACGATTTCGGTGATGAACCTGTACATCTCCCTCGGTGCAACCGGTTCGAAGGAGTCGACGACAATGTCTCGTGCCGCCAGAAGTTTCTTCAACCGCTCAAGTTGCGAGGGGAGGCGTACATCGGAAAGAGTTTCAAGCGGCTCGAACGAAGGAGCACCGATGAATTCGTGAACCGACGTTTCGGGAATCTCTTCTTCCGGCTCCTCTTCATCGGCATAGAACGGGATATTGTAGTGCCCTCCTTCTTTCACGGTTGCGACAAGATCCCGATAGTCGACCGATGCCGACTCGATGTAGTCACACATTTCCCGGTACAGTTCGGTCGGATCCGCATTCTCCGGCAGCCGGGGAACAATCCCCTTGGAGATCATCAGGCCGATCAGGAATTGAATCTCCTCGACGATCTCTTCGGTGGAGAGTGCCTCCGGATCATACAGTTCGGGACACTCCAGCAAATTCCATAGGGGAACAGGTGAGTAATCGTTGTCCATCTGTTCTTCCGGTGATTTCTCGTCTTCCTCATCTCTGCCGCAGCGGATAATAAATCCGGCATCAGGGGCAAAGGATTTGCCGCAAAGATACGAAGAGCGAAGCGCAACACCGGCATCTTGCACAATCTGCTCCCGCTCTGTAGCTTCGGCATCTGTTCCTTTCATCTATCACTATCCCTGCGTATGCGTTATGGTCCACCAATGCCTGATTGCTCGCTGTGTTCTCTCCCTTCTCCTGAATATCGTTCCGTTTGGACTCCTTGCCCAGAATTCATTCAATACATCGACTTCCATACTCGAAAGCTCATCCGACCGTATGTCGAGTGACTGGCATATCAACGTCCCTCCCGGCTTGTGTCCCGGGACCGGTCTGCTTTCGTTGGATCAGCTTCGAGGTGGTTCGGAAGAGGGAGCATGGAAGATCGGGCGTCCCGATGCAGAAGCCGACGAATTTCGGTCAGCGGTAAACGCATGGGTGGGGGACAGCACCTTTCAGGTGAATGGTGCTTCCGTTTTCGCCATGCTCTGGCATCAGGGGAAACTTTATGTGGGAGGAGATTTTATGTTCGCCGATACTATACAGGTCAACAACATCGCAGTCTGGGACTCGGCAACCAACCAGTGGTCACGTCTCGACTCCGGCATCGAAGGCTTTGTCCGGGTGATCATTCCGTTTGGCGATGATATCATTGTTGGAGGAGAGTTCGAGAAAGCCGGAGAAGTGCCGGCCCGTTCGGTTGCCCGCTGGGACGGCACGTCATGGCATGCACTGGGAGAAGGGTTTGATAACCCTGTCTACGCTCTGGCTCTCTTTCAGGGAGGGCTGATTGCCGGTGGTGAATTCAATTACTCAGGGGGCGAGTATACTCCCGGTATTGCCCGTTGGGACGGCATAGCCTGGCGCACGATCAGTGAATCCTTGGACTCTCGGGTCTACGCCCTGACTGCAACGGACTCTGTGCTCTATGTTGGTGGGGGCTTTATAGAGATGGGAGGCGTACCGGCCCGTTACGTTGCCCGCTGGGACGGTATGAACTGGAGTTCCATCGGTGCAGGGGTCGGCAGCAATGTCTATGCTCTGGAAATCTGGAACGGAGAGTTATATGCCGGTGGCGATTTCTTCTATGACGGCAGTTCTTCCGTTGCGCTCAATTCAATCGGTGTATGGGATGGAAGTCAGTGGAATCCGCTCGGCATCGGCATCAATTCCCAGGTGCTTGATTTTCAGGCAACTGACAGCGGACTTTGCGTTGTCGGGAATTTTACTGCTGTTGACGGTCTTTACTCTGAAGGCATTGCCCGCTGGGACGGCAGCTCCTGGCATCAAATCGAGCAAGTGGAAGGGGTTGTCAATGTCGCAACGTCTGATGGTCAGAACCTCTATCTCGGTGGAATGCTGTCCCGCGTTCACGACGAGCAGGGATTGCATGTCGCCCGTTTGAGTGATACGAAACCGACGAGGCTCGGTATCTACGGCGTGAAGGGCAACTTCCGCACGATCGGAGTCAATGCCTTGGCGGTGATCGGAGATGAGCTGTATGTCGGAGGTTCATTTACGTCAGCCGGTACCGTTCCGGTGAGCTTTATCGCCCGATGGAATCGCGTCACCGAAGAATGGTCTTCACTGGGGGAGGGGGTTAACGCACAGGTCCTTTCATTTCATGTCGCGGACGGGCAACTATACGTCGGAGGAGAGTTTACCCGGGCGGGAGAGGGGGCTGCTCACCATATCGCCCGATGGGATCCGACGACCGAAGAGTGGACAAGTCTCGGC
>CBFGQN010000678.1:0-2286 GCA_965650895.1 uncultured Ignavibacteria bacterium
AAAGAGCGCGTTGTACGATTCCAGCAGTGGACGATCAGCCCCCCCTGAGGCAAGGAGTTTGTTCGCATTCGACACCCCCTCGAAGAGATGACCGATGGCAACCGGCGTGTTGAAATCGTCGTTCATTGCATCGGCAAATTTCTCCCAGATCGCACCGGTCTCTTCGTTCCGTTTGACTTTCTCCATGTCGGCATCGGCTTCCCCTCCCAACACCTCACGCAGCCGCAGGATCGTCCCCCGCAACCGTTCATATCCGCTCCCGGCCGCCACAATCGCATCCGGGTCGTACTCCAGCGGCGAACGGTAATGACTCTGTGCGATGAAGAACCGGACGGCCATCGGTCCCACCTCCTCGATCAGTTCCTTCACGTTGCTCGCATTGCCGATCGACTTCCCCATCTTCTGTCCGCCGACGTTGACCATGTTGTGGTGCATCCAGTAGCGGACGAAGGGTGCGCCGTTGGCCGCCTGACTCTGTGCGATCTCGCACTCGTGGTGGGGGAACTGGTTTTCGATCCCCCCGCCATGGATATCGAACGTTTTGCCGAGATAGAAACTCGACATCACCGAGCACTCCAGATGCCAGCCCGGATAGCCCCAGCCCCACGGAGAATACCATTGCATGAAGTGCTTCTCGTCGGCCTGCTTCCAGAGAGCGAAGTCCTGCGGATTTCTCTTCTCCGGATTCGCCTCGATCCGCTCCCCGCCGGTCTGGTCCTCGACCTTCCGGTTGGAGAGGCCGCCGTACTCGATCATCCCCTCACCTTTCTCCATCTTCCGGTAGGCCTCCACGTCGAAGTAGACCGATCCGTTCGCTTCGTAGGCAACGCCCCGGTCAATCAGATCTTCGGCCATTTTGATCTGCTGCCGGATAAAATCGGTGGCGTGAGGCGTTCTGTCCGGCATCATGCAGTTCAGCGACTTCATGTCGTCCCAGAAGCTCTGTTCGTAGTAGGCGGCAATCTCGTAGGGAGAACGATTCTCCCGATGCCCCTGCGCTTCAAGCTTATCCTCTCCCTCCTCCCCGTCGCCGACAAGATGTCCCACGTCGGTGATATTCATCACGTAGAGAACTCCCTCCGGTCCGTAGAGGTGAATCATCCACCGCCGGACAATATCGAAGGAGACGTAACTCTTTGCGTGGCCGATGTGCATGTGTCCGTAGACGGTAGGACCGCAGACGTACATCCGGATCAGCTCCGGGTCGATCGGGTGGAACTCTTCCTTCGTTCGCGAGAGTGTGTTGTAGATGTGCAATCCCATGTCGGTATTCAGACAAAATCAGATGTAAGACTATTCGGAATCACGGGGCGTAAAAAAGCCGGTAATCTCTTCAATCAGCAGATCGATCGGAACCTTCTCCAGCGGATGACCGATGCCGGGGAGGATGTTCAGCTCTCCGTTCGGCAGAAGCCGGTAGGTCTCCACAGTCTCCTCGATCGAAACCATGTGATCCCGATCCCCCAGCGTGAGCCGAACCGGCTGTTCTATCTGCTGCAATCCTTCCGGAGAAAGCTCCGGGGCGTTGCCGAGATTCGTCATCATCTCGGCGGTTTTCTTCAGGACGCTCTTCCATCCTTCATCTCCGTGCCTTCTCTTCAGCACTTCGGCAAAGCGGGGAACCTTCTCCTCGATCTTCTGCGGATCAAGCATCATCACCTCGCGGGCAGCCGTCTGCGGATCCCACCGCAGCTTTGTGCCGAGCGTCATGACGCGTCCGATCTTCTTCGGGTAATGCCCCGCCAGATAGAGTCCGACGTATCCCCCCATACTGAAGCCGAAAATATCCACCCTCTCCGCATCCACACTCTCCAGCCGTCGAAGGACATCGTCGGCAAAGAGACTGATACTGAAGGGTTCGTCCGACACGCTCCCCGGACCGTGTCCCGTAAAGTTGATCGCATCGATCGTGAACCGCTCGGCAAGCACCGCCGTCAGCGGATCGAATTCATCTTTGGTGTAGAGAGCACCGTGCAGGAAAAGAAGCATGGTTCAATAAAAAATTCAAAAGGAAAAATGCAAAAAGTGTTGGGGAAGTTTCAGCGGTCAGCTATGAGCAGTGAGCTATCAGCAGTCAGCTATGAGCAGTGAGCTATCAGCTTTGAGCGGTCAGCGGGAGGGAGGTATTGTTTGTGTGAGTAGAGTCGTAGTCATATACCTTCCTCATAGCTGACTGCTCACTCCCGAACTCTTACTCCTCATAGCTCATTGCTCATCGCTCCCCCCCCCCTCTTACTTCTCATAGCTCATTGCTCATCGCTCCCCCCCCCCTCTTACTTCTCATAG
>CBFGQN010000679.1:0-2274 GCA_965650895.1 uncultured Ignavibacteria bacterium
CATAGAGCAAGGTGAACCCGGCAAACAGATCTCCTGCAATCCGCGGATTCGGGATTCCGGAGGAGAGAAATCCCCGGCGGATTGTGTATCGGAATGTACGAACAAATCGGAAGAAAGCAGTGCAGATAATCAGGAAAATCAGGAAGGGGATCAGATAGAAGAGAAAAATATCCTGTACCGTGTGGAGCGGCGAGTCGGTTCGGGGGATCCACCAACGCTCCGGAGCATTGAAAAACCGATAGCTCTTCAGACCACAGAAGAGGTAGAACTGGTTCAGCGTTCCGAGCATCGTTTCCAGCGGATAGGTGGTAATGATCTTCAGCGTGTTTCGCCGGTATTCGCGTGCTGCCGGAGCATAGATCCGGTTGTTGTAGTTGACGTGACCGGTAGAGCGGAGCGTGTCGTCGAGAGCCGGATGTTCGTGAATCGGCGTCCGGTTATAGTAGCGGTAGTAGACGCCGGGAGGGGAGAATCTCGGGACCAGAGCCAGAGGAGTGATCTCTCCGCGATCGACCATCTCTTTTATTCCCTCTCCCGGAACCAGCGTCGTGACGGCTTCGATGTTCATCCCCTGCCACGTACTGCCGGTGAAGGTGCCGTGTGTCAGGAGATTCTTCAGATAGAGTCCGCCGACAAGACCGATGCCGAGGATCGTAACTGCTCCGTAGAGGGGGAGTCTGCGACGATCGGTTTTGCGGACAAGCCATAGAAAGCCGGCCAGCAGAGGAAGAAGCCAGACGATGAGGTGGAAGAAACTGCGTGTGAGTGGGAGGTAGACGATGGCTGCAATAAACAGCAGCCCGTAGACGAGCCGCCCGGCAGCCAGATACTTCTGCAGACAGAACATCGCACCGACCAGTGCGGCCATGATCGGCAGAACGTAGACCGGAAGTCGTTCGGCCCAGATCAGTGTAGGAGACAGGGAAAAAGCCAGAGCCGTACCGAAGGCAATCGATTGGCGGACATCGCGATCGATCAGCAGCCGGTAAAGACCGAGGATAATCCCGAGAGCCAGAAGAAAATAGATGCCGGCGGTGACGTGAGACTGCAGTGAGGAGGGGACGAATTTGAGAATCAGACCGATCATCAGATTGTGCAACGGAGGTTGCGTGTGCAGATGTCCGATCGAGGTCAGCAGATCGTTGCGCAGCAGAGCCGGGTCGAGGAATTGCATGAAGTCGTCGATCCTGCTGAAGCGGAACGGAACAAACCGGTAGATGACCAGACGTGAAAGGGTAAAGAAGAGGGCAAGCTGCAGCAGGGGCTTCTCCCTGAAGAAGCGGAACAGATGCGAACGGGTTGATCCTTCAATAGTCATGCCGGGGCAAAGATAACTATGAAGATTCAGAGCGAGAGCAGGTCGGCGGAGGAAAGTCGGGTCTCGCGTGGAGTGATCTTCTCAACGGCAAACTCCCCGATCAGTTCCGCCGCCGTTACGGCTTCCGTTCCTCTGTGCAATCCGCAACTGCGGGCAAGCCGGGCAATGACCTCTTCCGGACGGTAACCGGCCCGGCGGATCTCCGCAATCGAGACCGATCCGTGCCGCTTCGCCAGACGTTTCCCGTCCGGACCCAGGATGAGGGGGACGTGGGCATAGAGGGGAGGAGTTGCGCCGAACGTCTGGTAGAGAAGGATCTGGCGCGGTGTCGAATCGAGCAGGTCGTCCCCCCGCAGAACATGCGTTATCCCCATGGCAATATCATCCAGTACTACCGCCAGTTGATAGCCGGGGAGTCCGTCGGCACGGGCCACAATGAAGTCTCCGGTCTCCCGATAGACGTCTGTGCGGATCGGACCGCGGATCAGGTCGTCGAACCCGACGACCTGATCCGGAGCAACCCGGAATCGCAGCGCCGGATCCTTGTCGATTGCCCGCCTCTGCTGTTCGCCGGACGCAAGGTTCCTGCACGTCCCCGGATAACGTCCGGCCGGATGATGGGGGGCGCTCATCGCCTCGGCAAGTTCTTTCCGCGAACAGTAGCATGGGTAGAGAAGCCCCCGCTCTTCAAGATGCTCAAGCGCGCTGTGGTAGAGATCGAAGCGGTTTGACTGATAGTACTCCGGCGTCAATTCATTATCCCAGTCAAGCCCGAGCCAGTCGAGATCGCGGACGATCTCACGGTCGGCATCCGGAACCGCCCGGACCTGATCCAGATCTTCGATCCGCAGAAGAATTGTTCCTCCGACCGATCGGGCCTGAAGCCAGGCAAGAAGGAACGACCGGGCGTTGCCCAGATGGAGATAACCGGTTGGACTGGGAGCAAGACGAGCAAT
>CBFGQN010000680.1:0-2242 GCA_965650895.1 uncultured Ignavibacteria bacterium
AGGCGCCGGGGCGGCGCGGACCACCGCCTCGCGGACGGCGCGCATCGCCAGACTCCGGCCCAGCAGGCCGGGCACCGGCGAGTCGACGGCCGCCACCGCGCGGAGCGTGTGCGTCCAGCCGTCGGCACGTCCGGCACTCGTCTCCAGTTCGCCGCGACGGGCGATCTGCATCGCATGCTCGAACATCTCGTTCCCGGCAAGGTACCCGTAGGTGTCCAGATCCAGGCCGAGGGCAACGTACACGTAGAAGTCGATGACGCTGGTGATCGCGTCGTAGCTGACGGTATTCTGCTGGAACTGCTGGCTCCGGGTGTAGTTGAAGCCCCAGCTTTCATCGAGCACACGCATCAGGGGGGAATATCGATCCGAGAGATAGATGTCCCGCTGACTGACCACTGCAAGCTGGGTCCGGAAACTCCCCTCTTCGCTCCCCGATGTAAAGGCGACGGTCAGGTCCATCCGGATCGGCGTCCCCTCCCAGTCATCCCCCACCCATCGGGTCTCGTTGATGTAGCGTTCCAGTTCGTCGGCAAATCCCGCAACCTCGTCCTGCAGGGCGGGGGAAAGCCGTTCGGCGTTGATTGTGACGCTTGCCTCCACCCCCTGCACCTGGGCATCGGCGGCAAGAGGGAAGATCAATGCAAGAAAAAGCGGAGTCAGAAAACGGGTTGTGATGTTCATTCTCATTATGGTCTGATCAAAGCTGCTGTTCACACGCCTCATATACCGATCAATCGTCCCGATATTGTCCGGTACCGGTCTTTTCCGGAGACGATCCCTTCCGACGATTGTCGGAACGTTTTCCTATTGGAACCGGAACGTCTTCGTCGCTCCGACCCGTCCCAGCAGCCAGGTTCCGGTCCACCCCCGTCCCGGAGCGATCGAATTGAGCGTCAACCCGGCCCCGAGTTCCCCAAACACCGTCAGGTCGCCGCTGACCGGAAGTGTAACGCCGACTCCGGCCTCCGGAATAAATCCGATGCCGAAGCCGCTCCCTCCCCCTTCGTAGTCGACCAGACGGTTCTCGCCGTTTTCGTAGACGAAGTTGCTCGGCGAAAGGACGGTGCGCGAATAGGTCTCGGTCGTCGAGATCGGCAGGGCAATGTTCATCGTCCCGAACAGATAGGTCTGCTTGTTGAAGGGAAAGAACCGGATCCCCGGGGCCAGCGTCAGGTAGGCGGTCCGCCGGTGAAGCTGGAACTCCTCAACCACCGGCGTCCCGTCCTCGGCCGTCTGTCCGGCGGAATCGGGCCAGTAGCCGAAGGCGTCGTTGCTCCAGAAGTCAAGTCCGATTCGTCCGGTCAGGTTGATGTTCCCCTGCCACACATAGCTTGCAAAGGCACCGATTCCATAGGCCGGCACACCATGGTTGCCGTAGAGCGGAACCGGATTGTCCAGCAACGAGGCCCCCTCCTCAACGGTTACGTGATTATCGATCGCCGAATAGTTGAAATACCCGCCGATATAGATCGGCGGTGCAAAAGAACAGGAAGCGTTTCCGTCGAGAATCGCAATGGCGAGCGTGTCACCGAATTCGTCGTATTGCAGACAGACGGTCTTCACCACGCTGTTCCCGGCCCGGTCGGTCAGCCGGAAACGGACCAGGGCGTTCTGCCGTTCGATCACCGAACGGATTTTGACCGGTACCTGCGGGGCCCCCTGTACAAAGTCCGGAACGTCGACTTTTGCGTTGTCGAACTCGATCACATCGATCGACTCGATGCCGAGATCGTTCACCCGGTCGTCACGAACGATGCCGTTGACCACTCGGTCCCCATTATCATACTCGGCCTCAAGCATCGGCGGGAATCTGTCCGGAGCCTCGACCACCTGCACCATCGATTGCCCGCCGCCGTTGCCGTAGGCATCATAGATCTTGTCGGCATAACCGAAGCCGTAGCTGTAGAGACCGAAGGGCTGGTTTCCGGTGATCGAATAGGTGCCGTACGGAATCAGGACCTGGGCAATGGAGTAGCGACTGATGCCGAACTTCTCGAATCGGGACGGACTGATCGGTTCGCCGTTCAGTCGGATGCTGGAGATCGATTCGGTGGGGGCGATAATGTTGACGTAGTGATCCCACGACCCCTTGACCGGAGTGGCAAAACGATAACCGTCGAGGAACTGCTCGGTAGGGGCCACGATAATCATCATCGGATCGCCGACGCTGTCCGCACTCCCGGTGATCGGATCGGGGACGGTAAAGCCTTTGGAGAACTGCGAGACCAGAACCGGCTTGGTG
>CBFGQN010000681.1:0-2238 GCA_965650895.1 uncultured Ignavibacteria bacterium
CGAGCAACTGTCAGGTCAGCCGGTGAGCACGGCCAGTGATGTCTATTCGCTGGGTGTGATTCTTTACGAGATGCTGGTCGGCCACGTGCCGTTCGAGAAGGTGTGAGGGGCATGCCGGCTTTGCATGTTGAAGTTTTCATTGATCAATCTTTTGACCTATGGCTGATAATCTTATCGAGGTCCGCAATCTCAAGAAGTTCTTTCCGATCAAGCGGGGACTTCTCTCGAAAACCGTCGGGTATGTCAAGGCGGTGAACGATCTCTCCTTCGAGATCAAGGCGGGTGAGACGCTCGGGCTGGTGGGGGAGTCGGGCTGCGGGAAAACGACTGCCGGCCGGTCGATCCTCCGTCTGATCGAGCCGACATCCGGTTCGGTACGCTTCGAGGGGAAGGAGGTGACGAAGATGGGGACCACCGAGATGCGTCGTCTTCGCCGGGAGATGCAGATTATCTTTCAGGATCCCTACTCCTCGCTGAATCCGCGCATCACTATCGGCGGAATGCTTGCGGAGATTATCAGATTCCACGGCCTGCGCAAGTCCGAGGCGGAAATCAGGGATCGTGTGGCGGAGCTTCTGGAGATTGTCGGTCTTCGTCCGGAATACGCCCGGCGGTATCCGCACGAGTTCTCCGGCGGACAGCGTCAGCGTATCGGCATCGCCCGTGCCCTGTCGGTGGAGCCGAAGTTCATTGTCTGCGATGAGCCTGTCTCGGCCCTCGACGTCTCCATTCAGTCGCAGGTGATCAATCTTTTGCAGGACTTGCAGCAGCAGTTCGGACTGACCTATCTCTTTATCGCTCACGATCTTTCGGTGGTCGAGCACATCAGCGACCGGGTTGCGGTGATGTATCTGGGGGAGATTGTGGAGGTCGGGACTGCACAGGAGCTCTACCGCAATCCGAAGCATCCCTACACGCAGGCTCTTCTCTCGGCCGTTCCCCATCCCGATCCGCGCAAGAAATCACAACGGATTATCCTGACCGGTGATGTCCCCAGTCCGGCAAATCTGCCGACCGGCTGCCATTTTCATCCCCGTTGTCCGAAGGCCTTTGCTCCCTGCGACCGGGTTCATCCTGTTCTGGGGGATGACGGGACGGGACACTTCACCCGGTGCCTGCTCTGGCCCGAGAGTGTGCCCCCCGGAGAAAAGATTACCGTAACGGAGAATCAGACCGCATGAGTCGTTTGATAGCTCCCATGCTTCTCTCGCTTGCGTTGTTCCTCGGAGTTCAGGAGAATCGGAGCGGAGAATGTCGGGCGGAACATATGCAGAGAATCCCTTTCGAGGGGAGCGGCGGAGAGTCCGGGCAGACCTCCTCCTTTCCGTTCTTCCGGTTGACTTCCGTGGAGGGGGACAGCGTCAGGATCAATCCCGGCCGCTCTCTCTTTCTGGAACCGAACGCTCCGAATCCGTTCAGCGACCGGACCACGATCTCCTACTCGCTCGACCGGGAAACCCGCGTGACGCTTCGGGTCTTTGATGCCTTCTACAATGAGATCGTTCTGCTGGTGGATGACGAGTTTCAGGTGGAGGGGCGTTACGAAGTCGTCTTCAACCCGGACGATATGCTGGCAAGCGGCATGTATTTCTTTTCGCTGACCACAAGTGCCGGAGTGGAGACGCGGCGGATGTTGCTGGTCAAGTAACCGAGGGGCGTCGCGATGCCGTGATGAACGTCCGCTCTCCGTTCCCTCCGGAGTCATATCCTTTTTAATCAACGTATAGCTTTATAGTTTTCTATGACGCGCATTCTCATTCTCTGTACGGGAAACAGTTGTCGCAGCCAGATGGCCGAGGGGTGGTTCCGACATTTCACGGGAGACCGGGCCGAAATCTACAGTGCGGGAGTGGAGGCACACGGATTGAATCCGCGTGCGGTCAAAGTGATGGAGGAGGTCGGCATCGACATCTCCGGACAGACTTCCAACCTGGTGGACGATTACCGGGATATCGAGTTCGACACGATCATCACCGTCTGCGACAGCGCCCGGGAGCGATGCCCCTGGTTCCCTTCCAGCGGGGAGAGAATCCATCACAGTTTTCCCGATCCCGCCGACGCCGTCGGAACCGAGGAGGAAATCCTGGAGGTGTTCCGGAGCGTTCGCGACAAGATCAGGGACTACGTTCGGGAGTTTGTGGAGCGAAAGAATTTGCAGGGATAAAAGTTCGGAAGATTCGGAGCCGGCAATCCTGTCGGTGAGGTGATCACGGCATCCGTTCTGTCTGCGATATCAAT
>CBFGQN010000682.1:0-2225 GCA_965650895.1 uncultured Ignavibacteria bacterium
CTCATCTCTCAAAGCTCATCTCTCAAAGCTCATCTCTCAAAGCTCATCTCTCAAATCCACCCCCAAAATCCCGACTTCTCACCCGCTCTTCCCGCCCTCCCGCTCCGTCTCATCATTGAAATAGACCGTCCGGATCGGAAACGGAATGGTGATCCCCCCCTTGTCGAATTCTTTCTTGATGCCGGAGATCACTCTGTCCTGCACCGAGAGGACGTCGGCGATGGTCGGATGGGTCCACCAGCGTCCCCGTATGTTGACGCTCGAATCGCCGAGCGAGACGGTCAGCACGTCCGGCGGGGGATCGGCCAGGACACCTTCGGTTGTCTGCATGACGCGGAGCATGATCCCCTTTGCCTTGTCGATGTCGTCGTCGTAGGCGATCCCGAAGTCGTATTGGGTTCGCCGCTTCATATAGGATGTGTTGACGGTCACCGAATCGGTGAACATGTTGGAGTTCGGGATCACCACCCTTCGGTTGTCGTATGTCCGGATCGTCGTCGCCCGCGTCTGTATATCCTCGACCGTCCCCTCATAATCGTCCACAACGATCTGGTCGCCGATCTTGAACGCATCGGTCATCAGGATCAGAATGCCGGCCAGAAAATTCTGCAGAATGTCCTTGAAGGCGAAGCCGATGGCAATGCTGCTGATGCCGAGTGCGCCGATCAATTGTCCGGCCGAGATCGAGGGGACGACGATCATCAGTGCGATGAAGAATCCGATAATCACGGTCAGACCGAATCCGAGTCGCCCGACGACGATCCCGACGTTCTGGGAACGCTGGTGCTTCTCGGTCAGTTTCAGGATAATGTTCCGGATCGCCTTGCCGGCAAGGTAGATGAGGGCGAAGACGATCGAGGCGATCACGATGTTCGGCAGCAGGGCCATAAACTCGTTGATCCACCCCTGGATCGTTTCAATCGTTTTTGAGATGTCGAAGTTCATGGATGTTGTTCAGCTCTGTTTCACGACGGCCGATGTCTGCTCCGGTCGGAACGGCCGATCCCGACGAGGCCCGGCAAAATCAATCATGTGAAAGAACGCAACGTTCCGGGTACGGAATTCTCTCTTTCTTAACTTGATTTTCTTTTATAGCCTTACGTCGGTCGCCGAATGCGGACCGGGAGAAAGATACGATTGCTCTGCTTATGATGCCTGTGACCATCAGAATACGGTATTTTGGACCGGCGCGGGAGGCGACCGGAATTGAAGAGGAAGAGATGGAACTGACCGGCGGGACGTCCGTCGCCGATGTCCGGTCCGCACTGGCGGAACGGCATCCGGGGCTCTCCCGACTGGTGGGGGCGAGTCGCTTTGCGGTCAACGCCGCCTACGCCGCCGACGGCGATCCGGTTCCCGACGGAGCGGAAGTCGCTCTGATCCCGCCGGTTGCCGGAGGGTAGCCCCGGCGGAGCATCCGACACATTGATCCGAAATCCATGATCGAAACGCTGATAGTATCCGAGCCGATCGACGTCGCCGCGATCAGCCGACGGGTTATCGACCCGGCTGCCGGAGGAACGGCTCTCTTTATCGGTACCGTCCGGCAGTCCAGCGGAAACCGGGAGCGGCAGGGGAGGGTGATCCGGCTTGAATATGAGGCGTATGTCCCGATGGCCGAGAAGGAGATGAACAGAATCGCGTGCGATGTTCTGGCCGGGTTCGGCGGGACAAACCTGATCCTTCATCATCGGGTAGGCACGTTGCAGATAACCGATATTGCCGTCTGTGTGGCGGTCTCCACCCCCCACCGTGGGGCTGCGTTCGACGCCTGCCGCCGTGTAATCGAAGAGTTGAAGAAGCATGTACCAATCTGGAAAAAAGAGGTATTTGAAGATGGAGCCGAGTGGGTTGACCCACGTCCGTAACACGTTCCTGGCGTTGCTCTGCAGTCTGCTCTGGATCGGGTGCGTCACAAGCAGAGCAGCCGGTGGAGAGAGGGGAGAGGAGCCCCCTCCGGAAGGGGAATCCGAGCCGATATCGGTTCGCTGGGCATGGATTCATGGTGAGGAGAGTCGTTCGGCCCCTCCGTTCCTTCGGGTGACGACTCCCGGGACGACAAGTACGAGCGAAGGCTTCGGCTATCAGTCTCTGACACTCGAACTCGATCTGGTGGCCGATGTCCCCCCTGCACTTGCGTTGATTCTTATCCACTGCGATCATAACTGGGAGCCGACCCGCAGCGTCTTCATCCGCCGCTTCAGCTTCTTGACCACGTCCTCGTG
>CBFGQN010000683.1:0-2190 GCA_965650895.1 uncultured Ignavibacteria bacterium
CTGTCTCCTCGGTGCCTCGGGTTGCGGCGGCGGGGATACCGGGACGGAGAAGGAGTTCCATCTTTCGGAAGTGCCGGCCGATAAACTGAGCGCCAAGGGGATGGGGAAGGATTTCACCGGCGACACGGCCGGTCTGGCCGATGCCGGAGCGCGCATTCCATCGCCGGACGGAAGCAAGGTGGCCTGGTGTGAGGCGAACGTCCTCTACGTTGCCGACGCCGAGGGCGGGACGCAGCAGGGGCTGCATACCGAAACCGAGGATACTACGGTCTTTGCCTGCTTCGCCCCGACCTGGGGGGCTGATGGAAAGAGCATCAGTTTCAAGGAGGCCCGGAGAAATCCGGGGGATTCCGCAATTCAGGTTGTGACGGTCGACATTACTCTCGGCCACAGCGAGGAGGAGTAGGGAGGATGGAGAATTTCGTCGCTCGAAAGCTCAGGGTGGAGGGTCGTGTGCAGCGGGTCGGATTTCGTGCGTTCGTGTCGGAGGCGGCCCGGGCCTTCGATATCGGCGGAAGTGTGCGGAATCTCCCCGACGGAAGTGTGGAGATCAGGGCGCAGGGGAGCCGGGAGAACATGCGGAGTTTTATCGAGCAGATCGAGATCGGTCCGGCCGGGTCGCGCGTCGACAAGGTGACGGTCGATCCCGATCCGGATCCTCCGACCGTTTCGGGGTTCGGCATCGTTCGCTGAGGGTTCATACTTGTCCGTCCGAATACTGAAAGCAGCAGGCTCCTTCTCAGGTTTACGGGAGGTCGCCGACACGTTCCATCATACACGACATGAGCACACAACACAACGTTCTGATTACCGGAGCGGGAGGGGAGATCGGTCACGGGTTGATCCGACGCCTCGCCGAGGACTCCCGTTTTTCCATCGTCACCCTCGACCTGAAGGGACTCGATCCCGAACTCGCCGCTCTCTGTGCGGCCTCCTATACCGGGGACATACTGGATGCCCCGCTGATCGCCCGGATCTTTTCCGATCACAACATCGACGGTCTCTTTCACCTTGCGGCGATGCTCTCCTCAAGCGGAGAGAGGAACCCGGAGCGGGCGTTCGACGTCAACGTCGGCGGCACGATGAACCTGCTGAAGTGTGCCGCCGATCAGGCTCGTCTGCTTGAACGTCATGTCCGTTTCATCTTCCCCAGCACCATTGCCGTCTACGGTCTCCCCGATCCCGAGACAAAACGCCGGGCCGGCAAAGTGAAAGAAGAAGAGTATCTCTTCCCGATCACGATGTACGGCGTCAACAAACTTTCGTGCGAACATCTCGGCCGCTACTATACGCAGCACTACGGCGCTCTGTCGGAGAAGAAGAGTCCGTGGCATGTCGACTTCCGGGCTCTGCGGTTCCCGGGACTGATCAGCGCCGATACCGTTCCGAGCGGAGGGACCAGCGACTACGTGCCGGAGATGCTCCATGCCGCCGCTCACGGGCGACCCTACGCCTGCTTTGCCAGACCCGACACGCGCATTCCGTTCATGACGATGCCGGACGCGGTCGAGAGCATTCTTCGTCTGTTCTCGGCTCCGGCCGAGTCGCTGACGACGACCGTCTACAACGTCGGGGCGTTCGCCCCTTCCGCCGAGGAGGTGGAGGCATTGCTGAGAGAATATTTTCCCGATGCCGGGATCAGCTATGAGGTGAACGAGAGCAGGCAGGCGTTTCTGGACACATGGCCTGCGGATGTCGACGACTCGGCGGCCCGGGCCGACTGGGGACACGACCCCCGGCACGATTTCCGGGAGGCGTTCGGCTCCTATCTGATTCCTGCACTGACCGGCGAACATGCCGGATAGCGTTTGCGGTTTGTGCGAGTGGGAAAAACGGGAAGAAACTTGCCCGCAGGTCTTGTGTTATATCGCGAGAAATTCGATCTTCGCGGCGAAGACCAGTATCGCGGGCCTGTAACCGACGAGTCCACGGAGAGTCTTTCGACCACTACTGAAGAACATCCATACACAACGATTTTGAGAGGGAGAACGGATCATGCTCTGGACACCGGAACTTGCAATGTATCTTGAAGATGCCCCGTGGCCGGCTACCAAGGAAGAACTGCTTGATTTCGCAAACCGGACAGGGGCTCCGATGCAGGTTATCGAAAATCTTCAGGAACTCGATGATGAGGAGACGGAAGTATTTGAAAGCATCGAGGACATCTGGCCGGAGGCGGCCAATCATGAG
>CBFGQN010000684.1:0-2186 GCA_965650895.1 uncultured Ignavibacteria bacterium
GGCGGGTTCTGTTGTGCGTGACGTCTGACGTTGTCAGGTTTTGCGTTTGATCCTTTGTTTTTTGCTCCCGCATGTCTTCCAGAAGTCCGGTCACCTCCCGGTCGTCGACCCGTCGGAAGTCACTATACCATTCACCAACCGAGGAGAATGCCCCCGAGACGAGGACGCAGACCGTGTCGTCGGTCGCCTCCCGTATCAGGTGCAGGGCCTCGCGGGAGGCAACCGGAAGCGCAACGATAACTGAAGCGGCTCTTCTGAATTTCGCATCGCGGATCGCCGCCAGAAGCCTTACTCCGGTGGCGGCCCCATCATCGACGATCACAATCTTCTTTCCTTCCACTGAGAGGGACGTTCCTGTTGTCCGGCGATACTCCATCTCCAGATTCGCCAGATGTCGGAGTTCCGCATAGATCTCATCCCGCAGATCTTCCGGATCGGCCCCGATCTCGTCAATCGGATCGTGCTCGAAGACTACCGTTCCGTTCGACGTAACCGCTCCGGTTGTTGTCCCTTTTCTGCCGGAGATGTCGAGCGTACCGACCGGCAGCAAGTCGAACGGAAGGGAGAGTCTGCGGGCAACCTCAGCGGCAACGCAGGCTCCTCCGTGCGAAATGCCGAGGACGATGCTCTCCTGTTTCTCTACATGTCCGTCGGTCGCCAACAATTCGGCGAGTATCCGTCCCGCTTCAGTGCGGTTCCGAAATCCGTTCAGGTTCCAGCGGTGAATGACCATGATGTTCTTCCGTTTATTCCGAGGGTATCTGTGTTGAGGACTCTTGCCGGTGATTTGATTCCGTCTCCGTTGTCCGAAACATTTTCCTGGTGTTTTTTCCTATGCGATGTCGGCGGTTTCGATCGTTTCGCGCGAGACCGTTGCCGGATAACTCCTGTGGGCGGAAATCTCCTTCATCAGCTTTACTGCATCGGAGTATCCGATCCCCTCCTTCCCCTTCCGCGCGGTTGCTTCCAGAATGACGTCGTTTGTCGAGAGGATCCCCTGCACACGGTTGTCGTCGTCAACCACCGGAATCCGGTGGACCTGCGCGTCCCGCATGATATTGATGGCCTCTGCAACCGGATCATCCGGATGACAACTGTACGGAGCGCGATAGCCGATATCCGAGACGTGGAGCTCGGTGGGGGACGAGCCTTTGAATGTCGTCGCCATACAGATGTCCCGGTCGGTGATCATCCCCACAGCCCGTCCCTCCTCATCGACAACCGGCAGGACGCCGCAATCATTCTCCCACATCGCAGCGGCGGCTTCGCTCAGCAGATCGGACGGGGAGCAGACGCGGGGACGGGAAGTCATAATCTCTCGAACTTTCATAACGGTCACCTCTCTGTTCGTTCACGATTGATGGTGTTGCTTTTAACAAATTTATGGCGACTGAAATTCCAGTACCATGACTTTTATCATGGTTCTCTCTCCTCATTTGATCCCATATTGGTTTTGAGAATGCGGAGAAGGGAACGATGGGGGGCGACGTGGAGTTCCATGCCTTGACAAGGGAATAACTCTGTCGGAACCTTCCATTTTTCATAAAAACAGGCAACAGAAGTTGCAGGAGTGTCGATATGAACTCAGATGTGACAGTCGAAAAAAAGAACGGACAACGGGAAACGGGGACCGGGGGAGAGCAGCAGATCATCACGCCGGCGAAGACCGAAAGCTCTCCCGCATGGGGGCTGAATCCGTTCGGCGCGGCAAAGCGGATCATGGAAGACTTCGAGCGGCTGTTCGACGGAAGGGAACGATTGGGACAATTGGTGCGGTGGTTTGAAGGATCCGAAGCGGAGGGGAGCGGCGGAGGGGCCGACTGGAATCCCCGGGTGGACGTGATCCGCAAAGACGATTCGATCGTAGTGAGGGCCGATATTCCGGGAGTGAGGAAGGAAGATATTACCGTCGAGGTGGACGACGACCATCTGGTCCTGAAAGGGAAACGCGAGAGCAGCGAGGAGGAGAAGAGGGAGGGCTATTACCGGAGCGAACGATCCTACGGAAGCTTCTACCGCTCGATTCCTCTGCCGAAAGGAGTCGACAAGGAACAGGTGAAGGCCGGGTACAAGGATGGCGTGCTTGAAGTGAACGTGCCGGTTGCCGGAGAGGGGAACGAAGCGCGCCGGATCGAGATCGGATAAGACGACTGGCGATAGGCCGTAGGCAGGGTAGGGGTGGAACT
>CBFGQN010000685.1:0-2185 GCA_965650895.1 uncultured Ignavibacteria bacterium
CTCGAACGGCGGTTGCCTCTCGCCGATTCCTTCGTATCTTTACGGTCCGCCGCACGACGCGCCCGTAGCTCAGCCGGATAGAGCAACAGCCTTCTAAGCTGTGGGTCGCAGGTTCGAATCCTGCCGGGCGTGCGATTGTATTTCTGAAGGGATGTGTCCGATCTCGGGCATATCCCTTTCTTTTTGTCGGTGTTCCGATGCTGTTGTGGCAGGCAGAGAAAACTGAGGGGACTCTGTAGGAACCGTCTCTCAACAGACACCTGACAGTGTGGCATTACAGGACCGGTCTGTCCGATATGATGGTAGAATCTGTGCCGATGTATATGATCCGAACCTTCCCGTCTTCGGAACACCTTTTCATTACTGCCGGTCTGTCTGAATTCGGAATAATCGCTAAAGTGTCTGCACTCAGCCATTCCATGTCCGGAATTCCTCGCTCGGCTACATACACTACTCCCTGAATCTCATCCGCATCCTCCTGTTCCGACAATCGCCGTACTGCAACTACATGATCGGTGCCGGTGGTTGCGCCGGCGTCTACCGTATAATGCACGGCTTTGTAGTTGCCGGATGGGGCTGTCAGTTCTTTCCGGGTACGGACACTGACTTCCATATCCAGTATAGACAGCCCCCCCATTACATACCATATCATGAGAACTGTGAGAATAACCGGACCGGAAATGAGAAAGCCCAGTAAAATGATCCGTACTGTCCTGTGCATAAAAGAAGCCTTGTCCGGATGTCTTGCCGATGTCCGGTCACGGTATCGCAAGTAACCATTCATAGATCGGTTGGGCTATAACGTTGTCGGGAAGATTATCGGGAATTCCATCGCGTGTAAGAGTCAGAAGGCGCCGGTTTGCCTGCGGGTGTCGCGTTGCGGCATCGATCAGACCCCTGATCTCACGGTGAGCGGTTTCCGGATCGGCGGCATCGCTGCAGACCTGAATCAGTTCATCCGTCCCTCCAGCAGAGCGGGCAAGAAAGTCCACTTCATATCCATTTGGAGTTCGAACCCAGGTGACCTGGAATCGACGACGTTCCAATTCGATGAGAACTGCCGTTTCAAGTGCATGGCCGATGTTTGCCCGTCCCGTCCGGTCAAAGATGGGAATCAGTCCTGTGTCGATCGGATAGGCCTTCCGAGGATTTACCATCCGTTGTCGTTCCGAATCGGATTCCATCCATACTGTTCGAAGCAGAAAACAGTCTTCAAGGTAGCCGAGCAATTGGTGGACAGTATCTTTGGAGATAGCGATTCCTTGCGACTTCAATCCGCTGTAGAATTTTTCCACACTGAAACTACCGGCCGGGTTTCCGAGCAGGTGACGAAGCAGCCAGCGAAGGCCGGTCAGATTCCTTACGTCGTGCCGTTCCATTACATCCCGCAGCATCGCCACGTCCACATAGTCTTGCAGTAGTTGGTGTCGTGACGATGTATCGAGATTCTGGGCTTCCGGGAAGCCTCCGGACTTGAGCCAGTCAGCAACTTCCACTTCCAGATTTCTTCTCTCCTGTTCGCTGATGAAAGCCGGATCCTCGGGCACGGCTTTCCCTTTGAATTGCAATGTCTCTCTGAAGCTGAAAGGGTAGATCAGTACTTCCCACGCTCTTCCCCTCAAGGCAGTAGCGAGTTCCCGGGAGAGCAGAGCGGCTGACGATCCCGTAACGATGACTTCATTTTCTTTGGGATCGTCAAGGAGTCGTCGAACAAAGCCCTCCCAGCCGGAAAGGACCTGGACTTCATCGAAACACCAGGTGACGGGACCTCGACTGTACGCATCAGGAAACCGGCGACTGTATTCCTCAACCAGATAGGTAAGGCCGCCGGCGGTAAGGTCGGCGAGACGTTCATCTTCGAAGTTGATATATGGAAGGGAAGTTCGATCGCGTCCTGATGCTATGCGTGCGTGTCTGAGCTGATGCAGAAACGTTGTCTTTCCCGCTCGTCTCATTCCGATGACTGCCGTTGCCTTGCCCGGAAATTCGATCCGGCCAAACACTTGTCGGGGAATTCCCGAAGGGATCGGTTCCTGCAGGGAGTTGGCCAGCTTTTCGTTCAGAACCTGTTTCAGGCCCGATGTGAGAACATTACCCATGTCACATTTCTCCTTCTGATAAGGACAAATATGGCATTTTTTCTCCTTCTGATAAGGAGAAAATCTCTTTGAGAAGGACGATTTTC
>CBFGQN010000686.1:0-2166 GCA_965650895.1 uncultured Ignavibacteria bacterium
CGGGTATCGGTGGAGGGGAGACCTGGCTGAACAACCCTTCCTTTCACGGCTTCTCCGAGATGCTCTACGAGTTCACGTCGGCTTCGGCCAACAACGGTTCGGGTCTGGAAGGGCTGGGAGATAACACCCCGTTCTGGAATATTCTGACGGGGATTGTGATGATGATTGCCAGATACCTGCCGATCATCGGACCCCTGGCCATTGTCGGATCGCTTGCTGCGAAAAAGACCGTGCCCGAATCGGGCGGAAGTCTGAAGGTGGAAAGTCCGGCCTTCGGCATAGTCCTGCTTGCCGTGATTGTGATCGTCGCCGCGCTTTCATTCTTCCCGGCGTTGACGCTGGGTCCCCTGGCGGAATTCTTTACGACAGTCTGACAAGGAGAAGAGATGTACTTCCCGTACCCGAAACGTATCGAGGCGCAGAGAGGCAAAAACGTATGAAGCATCAGAACAAATCGTTTGTTTCATCCGAACTGTTGGGAACGTTGTTCGGTGAATCGTTCAGGAAACTGAACCCGAGACTGATGGTGCAGAACCCGGTGATGTTCACCGTAGAGGTGGGAGTTGCGGTGATGTTCGTCGTCACGATCCTGTCCGCCTTCTTCAACGATCCGTCGCTCGGCGGCTTTGCATATAACGGGGTGATCACATTGCTCCTTCTGGTGACGGTCCTCTTCGCCAACGGAGCCGAGGCGGTGGCCGAAGCCCGCGGCAAGGCACAGGCCGATTCGTTGAGAAAGACACGACGGGAGACCGCTGCCCGGCGTCTCAACCCGGACGGAGTGATCTCGGAAGTGAGCTCGGCTGATCTCCGCATGGGCGACCTGTTCGTTTGTGAAGCCGGTGATGTGATCGCAGCCGACGGGGAGATCGTCGAGGGACTTGCCTCGATCGACGAATCCGCCATTACCGGGGAGTCGGCCCCGGTAATCAGAGAGGCCGGGACCGACAGGAACAGCGTTATCGGAGGAACGCGAATGCTCTCCGACAGAATCGTGGTCCGCGTGACCTCGCAGCCGGGAGAAAGTTTTCTTGACAGAATGATTGCTCTTGTCGAGGGGGCCTCCCGACAGAGAACTCCGAACGAGATTGCCTTGACCATTCTGCTGGCCGCTTTTACGCTTGTCTTTCTGCTGGTGACCGTGACTTTGCAACCGTTTGCCGACTTTGCCGGGATTTCCGTGACGATTGCCGCGCTGGTCTCTCTCTTCGTCTGTCTTGTTCCGACAACGATCGGAGGGCTCCTTTCAGCGATCGGAATCGCCGGAATGAATCGGGCGTTGCAGGCAAACATCGTGGCGAAGTCGGGGAAGGCGGTAGAGACGGCCGGGGATATCGATGTACTTCTTCTGGACAAGACCGGGACGATCACGATCGGCAATCGCAAGGCGACCGAGTTCTATGTGATCGGAGATACGACCGAGGAAGAATTTGCACGAACGGCTGCTCTTGCTTCGCAGGCGGATAATACCCCGGAGGGGAAATCCATTGTGGAACTGGCCCGGACGATGATCGCTCTTCCCGAGAAGACTCAAGAGGGGGTAACGTTTATCCCGTTTACCGCCGAGACCAGAATGAGCGGAGTGGATTTGACCGACGGGACGCGGATCAGGAAGGGGGCCTGGGATGCGATACGGAGATGGGCTTCTCCATCGCGCGAGACGGAGGAATGGCTGGAAGAGATCATCCGCAGTATTGCCGACGACGGGGGGACGCCTCTGGCCCTGGCGGTCGATAACGAGGTCGTCGGCGTCATCCGGCTGGAAGATGTTATCAAACCGGGTATCAGGGAGCGCTTTGAACGATTGCGAAAGATGGGGGTGAAAACGGTGATGGTAACCGGCGACAATCCGCTGACCGCTGCGTTCATTGCCGCCCAGGCGGGAGTCGATGACTTTATCGCCGAAGCAAAACCCGAGGATAAACTTACCTACATACAACGGGAACAGAATGAAGGAAAGATGGTGGCGATGATGGGGGATGGAACCAACGACGCTCCGGCTCTTGCCCAGGCCGACGTCGGCGTTGCGATGAACAGCGGAACACAGGCGGCCAAGGAAGCGGCCAACATGGTCGATCTGGACAGCGATCCCACAAAGCTTCTTGAGGTGATCGAGATCGGCAAGCAACTGCTGATTACCAGAGGGAACATCACAACGTTCTCGAT
>CBFGQN010000687.1:0-2159 GCA_965650895.1 uncultured Ignavibacteria bacterium
GGACCCGCGCTTCATCCTGCGGCGGCTATACATTCTCGCCAGCGAAGATATCGGAAACGCCGATCCGTATGCAATCACGCTCGCGACGAATATCTTCATGGCTCTGGAACGAATCGGAATGCCGGAAGGTCGCATCATCCTTGCGCAAGGCGTCACCTATCTGGCCACTGCACTCAAAAGCAATGCAAGCTATCTGGCCGTCAACCAGGCGGTAGGCGATGCCCGCGAGCATCCCCACCTCTTCCCCCCTCTCCACCTGCGCAATGCCCCCACCGGATTGATGAAATCTCTGGGCTACGGCAAGGACTACCGTTATGCCCACAACTACGAGGAAGGATTTGTCGATCAGGAATATCTCCCGGAAGAGCTGCAGGGACGGGTCTACTATCAGCCGGGCAAGCATGGTCGCGAAGCGACCATCAGGGAGCGCCTGAAAGAGCTGTGGCCGAGGAAATACGGAAAGAAGAAATAGAGAACACGCGTTCGGAATTGAATTCCGAAAGAGAATCGATAAGGGCCCGTTCGAATGCCATGATCGGATTTGGACGATTCGAAAGGGAATGACGGAAGCGGCGACTGAGATCGGGGAACGTTGGATCTTCGTGCTTGTCCAGAAGTATTTGTCGGCACGCATTCTGCAATAACGGTTGAGACTACTTCTCCCGTTTCCGTCATTCAACCCTTTTCCCCCTAACTATCGACTCACAGAATCTCTCAAGGCCCGGAATACCCACCCCATCGCAAACCTTTCCCTCCCAACTCCTGACCCAGGACTCCTGACTTCTACAATTCCCTCGACTTGCAACTCCCGACTCTCAATACTCAAACAACGGATAGATAAAGACAATGGCCAGAATGATCAGGACGATGATGACGACAAATTTCATCACCTTCTTGACAAGAGCGCCGATCAGGAAGATCACCAGAATCGGCAACGCCACCTTGAGAATTGCCGGAAGAGAGCCGAGAGATTCGAATATATCCATTCCCGTTCTTGTGCGGAAAGCGTTCGGACCGGACTACAGCGATGCGTTCAGCGTGATGCGGTGGGTTCCGCCAAGTCCGGCCAGACTGTTGAAGGCGTAATCGAAGCGATATTGATCGATCAGGATGCCGATACCGGCCGAAAGCCCACCCAGTCCCTTCGATCCGTCAAAGGTCACATCCTGTCGAATCCGGTTATTATAGCCAAGCCGGAGTCGCAACGGGTCGGAGATGGTGAACTCTCCTCCGACTGAAAAGGAAGAGAAGCGGGAAAGGAAGTCATCCGACTCGTCCAGCAACCGACTGAAATTCAGGGCAAGCAGCAGGGGAAGTCCCCGCAGCCGATGGGACACGCCAAGCTTCAGATCCAGAGGCAGCTCTTCATTGACCTCACCGAAACTCGAAACCTGCGAGCCGAGATGGAGCAGAGCAACTCCGGCCTGGATGTTGGCCGACGTATCGGCAAAATAGAGTCCGCCATCCAGAGCCAGCGCAGCCGAGGAATATTCATCGATCGCCGAGTAGATGATTTTTCCGTTCACGCCGGCCGAGAAGCCCTCTCCCAACGCGTTCCCCCATCCCACCGTAAACACAATATCCTGCGAACCGAACTCGCCAAGCTCATTTCCATTCCGGTCGGTCCGCTCGAACGAACCATACGTGTTGAACTGAATCCCCGCCCCTATCGTACCGATCCCCTCGAAACGCCGCGCTCCGGCAAGCGAGCCGCTGTTGATGTCCAGAAGATGTTTGAAAACGGTGATCGATACCGGTGTCGTGCTGTCGATTGTGCTCAGCAACGCAGGATTATAGAAAATACCGTTTGCATCCTCGGAGACCGTAACGGCGGCACCGGCCATCGCCGAAAATCGGGCCGAGGCGTCGTTGCGAAGGAAATCGTAGACAAAGGGGCGGCTCTGCCCCAGACCGTCGGAAACAACGGCGAGGAAGACAAGAGCGGAAATGATGGAAAGAGACTTCATTGCAATTCTGAATTCATAGACCTGTTCGAATCGAACATCGGAGCGAATCGGCCGGACAACCTTGCCGACACACTCTACCCGCCGGAACTTCCGGGAAGGGAATAAGGGGTAAATCACGGTTTCCTGCAAGGGATTTTTCCGTCCCCCGGAAAATCCTTATCCCCCGGTCAACACAGGGGCAGGAAACCATTC
>CBFGQN010000688.1:0-2159 GCA_965650895.1 uncultured Ignavibacteria bacterium
GATAGGAAGGTTCGGCAAGGGGGTCAGATTCGGGACAGGAGTGCAGGCCGAATATGATGCGGCAAATCCTCTCCCGAACACATGCAAATTCGATGAATTTTCTCCCATCAAGTCCGGCGGACTTAACCTGATTATCAATACCGACAGAACCCGGTTCCCGTTTGTGAACTGGACATGACGCAGGATACCCGGCACCGGTCCGTTCGGCGGATCCGGAACTGCGGGGTGCTGAATCGGCATCAGTGCAAGCGGTAGAAGAGTCATGGGAATTGATTCAGCCGTACTCCCGGACTCTACCGGGACTGCATGGTGTTCTGCACAACCATCTGAAATATTCTATCCATTCAATCATCATGGACCGCAAACATTCACGCTTCATGCGATTCGCCACCTTCGTGACGTTTTTCTTTCCTCTCTTCTTTACTGCCTGTTCGGACAAACTGGTCCCTCCGGAGACCGGCGATCCGGACACCAAAGCCGCAACATTCTCCGGAACGATCATCAACGAGACCGGCAAACCCCTCCCGGAAGATGCCGCCATCATCGTCGTCTGGTCGGTCTCATCCGGCTCGCCCGATTACGGATACGTTTACGGCAGGGGGGAGATCGACCGGGCGAACAACACCTTCACGATCGATCTGGATGAACTTCCGGAACAGGGAAGGAACAGTTTCTATCCGGAAGTCTCCTTCGGCGTCGGCTACGTGTTTGTCCTTCCCGACTCGATGACGCAGACCTATCTGACGCAGGGGAGTATCCACACCGATGATATAGAGGGAGATTTCTACGGAGCGATAAATTATGCCAACCTTATCTATCTTGACGATGATCCGGATTCGCTTGAAGCTGACGGGAACTGCCGCCGGACGTGGCTGAAGACCTTCAGCAAAGGATACGGCTTCGGCAAGGGAAAGGCCAATGAGCTGTTCCCCTCACCCTGCATTTTTGACGGGTTCGTTCCGGCCCCGAAGGACAGTATCGAGATTATCATCAGCAACGATCCGCAGCGCTTTACCGGTGTAAACTGGACGTAAGCCTTTCCATTGCTGCGCACCATGCCAGTACGAGTCAGGACCACATGACGACTTGCCCGACAGAACAACTTCAGCAACGTTCGTCCGGGAGGGAGAGCCGGAAACTCTTCCTCCCGATTTTTCTTTCCTCTCCACTTCCGGCTTTCTTTCTCTTTCTTCTCCTTCCGATTCTCGGCGGGACGATCCCGAGCAAGGCCCAGACCGAGACGACGACCTTCGACATCCGGCTGATCCCCGCTCTGGAATGGGGCGTACCGACCGGCATCGAACGGGAACCGGGGCTGGTGAACACCGGCGATCTGCAGAGTCCGGGGACGGGAACCTCGCAGCAGATCTCCTGGCTGGTCGGCATCGAGATCGGACAGATCCTTCCGCTGCGGGGAGAGTTCGGTCTGGGAGGAGGACTCCACATCAACAGGAGCAGCGGCTCCTTTATCTCCGATTCCTATACGCGGAATGGACCGGCCGTCAACGCCACCGGCGACACGCCCTCAGCCGACTACCGGTTCCGAATCGACCTGAACGAATGGCGCCTGGAAGGGGAACTTTTCGGGGTATTCGGGATCGGCAATCGTCTGGCAATCGGAGCGGGGGGATGGCTGGGATACCGGCTGGGGGGAGATATCCGGCAGGAGGAATCGATTCTGGGACCGGCCGGCGTCACCTTTACCGACGGGCCGGATTCGCTGATCCGGGTTCTTGCCGAGGGGGAGAAGATCGTCGGCTATCCCCTCCGGTTCGGGGGAAGAACCGGACTGCGGTGGCATGCCGGAAATCTGTTCGGTCTCCGCATCGAACCGGAACTGAGCACCCGCTTCGACGCACAATCCCTGTTTCAGGACGGACTCGGCATCAATGCCTTCAGCGGAAGAATCGGTCTGGGAATTGTCCCGGTCGACCGAAGAAGAACGATATCTCTTTCCGATTCGATTATTTCTCCCCCCGCTCTGCTTTCGGCCGGAGTGCAGTTGCGGGCAATTCGATCCTCTTCAACGCTGAACGATATCCGGCGGAGTGCCGAGGGGAGCGACAGCATCATCCTCCGCCGCCAACTCGTCACCCGGCATCGCTACATTCCCGTCCCCTTCCGTCTGTACGTCCCGGCAATCCTTGCCGAAGAACGAC
>CBFGQN010000689.1:0-2158 GCA_965650895.1 uncultured Ignavibacteria bacterium
AGCAATTATGCGGATCTCGGTCGCCGAAGCGCCCGACCACTTCGATCAGTCCGACGCCCCTTTTACCCTTCAGCCTGCATCCGTTCAGCAACCGTCGCTTCACGTCATCTTTCCTGACGGCGGAGAATCCTTTCCGCAGGATACCGTGATCGCAATCGAATGGGAGGCGACAAATGTCCCGGGCGAAGTGGAGGTGGAGTACTCACCCGATCAGGGGATCACCTGGAACGGCATCGGCAAGACCCTGGCGGGGATCGGCGGGATTGCCTGGAAGATTCCGGGCAAAGGGACGGTTGCCGGACTGATCCGTGTGAGGACGGAAGATCGCTCGGTAGAAGACCGTTCCGACAATCCGTTTACCATCCGCGAAAAAGACGACGTGATCCTGGAACCGGTAACGTTGCTCAGTCCGAACGGCGGTGAGGAATGGATCGAAGGTGAGTCCCGCACAATTACCTGGAACGCTCCGGCCGATATGCGGACGGGAAGACTTGCCTACACAACCGATGGGGGGGGAACGTGGGCCGACATCAAGGAGGTGACCCCATCCGACGGCAGCTATCTGTGGAGGGTTCCGCATGTCGCCGATCTTCCGGTGACGACGATGAAAGTCAGGATCACCGACACGGAACACCCCACACGAACGGCCGAGTCGGCAACCGACTTCACCGTTGCACCGGTCTCCAGCCTCTCGATCTTCACGCCGGAAGAGGATTCTCCGATCGACCTCTGTCTGTATCCGAATCCGGCCCGAACCGAACTTCGCATCGATCTCGCCGGAACCGGCGAATCCGGCTTTACCGTTCAGCTTTCCACCCTACAGGGGAAAGAGGTTCGCCGCATTGACATCGGAAAGGGAAAGGGGCCGTTCCGGCTTGATGTCAGCGATCTTCCCGTCGGAGTCTACACCTGTGTCATCAGAACTCCGGGGCATCCGGGCATCGGAAAACAGGTACTGATCTATCGGTAGAACTGTTCGGGAAGGGTGACCGCAAAAGGGGCAAAAGGATAGAGCGGAGCAGGGTAAAAAAGGAGAGGGATCGGAAGACTCCCGATCCCTCTCCTTTTTTTTATTCAGACGACGACAGCAGGGAACCTATGGATTCTTTCCGCCGAGCCGCTGGATCGTGATATGTATTCGCCGCTTGTCGGCAAGCGTGTTGCCGGTCACATCATCAACGTCACCGCTGACGATGCGCCATCGGACGGCATCGTTCCGGCGGAGGCGAACGTAGACATCATTCCCCTTTTCGGCAGCCTCGCGGAAGAGTTGATCCAGATACTGCACGGCAAACCAGGCGCGCAGACCGGCCAGACGGAAGTTGTCGATTTCACTGTCTTTCCGCATGGAGAAGGAGATGCCGTCTTTCGTCTCGAACGTCACCTCGATATCCTCGCCGAACTGTCCCAGAATCGGTCGGGGATCGGCATAGCCGTAGACCGTCAGCTCCAGATACTCCCCCGGATCGCGCAACGTATCGAAGGCCGGGAAGTAGAGGTTCATGCAATCGCGATAGAAGTTGCCGATCACCGACTCCACGTCGAGGGCCATCTTCTTGTACTCTTCGTACAGCCTCTTGTTGTTCGCTATGTTGTCGATATAGTCCCGGTCACGCAGATCTCCCCCCTCTTCCTGTCTCCTCTTCAAATCCTCCAGGGCCACCAGCGTGTTCAGCCGGTAGTAGCCGCTGACGAAGAGGGGAACGCTGATCCCGGCAAAGTCAAGCGCGATCAACGGCGGCGGCGGCGGTGGAGGCGGCATGCTCGGTCCGTCCGGCGGCATCGGCGGGGGTCCCGGCGGAGTCGGCGGCGGAGTCGGTTCGGCAATCTCGGGCAACGGCGGCGGTGGAGGCGGTGGAGGACTGGCCACCTTGAAGAGAATCTCCTTCTCCTCGTCGGCCTTCATCGCAGTCAGATCATAGGTAAATGCCGTATCGAAACCGACCGGTTTGATAAAGAGCTTATAGGGAAAGCCGGAGTAGAGCCAGACCGACCCTCCGTTGACCGTATCGATCTCTTCACCGACCAGCGTCCGGTCGAAACGTTCCTCGGTCACCTCCACGCGTCCTTTCACATAGCGCATCACCGTCGTATCCAGGATGCGGACGCGGACGTTTGCGTAACCGGGCATAAAAGGATTGAACGATCCCTCGTAAAT
>CBFGQN010000690.1:0-2127 GCA_965650895.1 uncultured Ignavibacteria bacterium
GTCGTTGCCGTGTCGGCCGGAAGAGGCTGCCGATAGCGGAGCGTGAGAGCCTCGGTCAGGGGATCGTCGTCATCCTCGCTGACCTCGCCGTTCAGTTGCAGTCCCGCCGGTCGTTCCCCCCGGATCAGGATGTCTCCTGCACCGTTCCCTTCGGTCAGGATGAAGCGGGTCCGTCCGGTCTCCAGACTTGAAGAGTAGCGCCAGTAGCCTTCGAAGATGATCTGTCCGTCAACTTCACCCCCTTCCATAATGAAAAACGCTCCATTCTCCTTGCCGAACAGTGAAGGTGTTCCATGATGCCACTTCAGCACGAGCAGGTTGCCGAACCTGCTGTCCGGCGTTGTGATCTCATAGATCCCCTCAAGAAGGTTTCCCTGTTCCTCGCTGAGCGGTTTCGCGTTGGTGATCATGCTCTCCTCCGGACCAAACTCCGGGATCATCGGCGCAAAGTCACGTGAGCAGGAGAGCAGGAACAGAGAAAGGAGGAATGGAAGAACCGGGCGGTATCGTCGTGTCGTCGTCATACTGTTCCGTGTCAGAAAAGAAGATGTGCCGTGAATTCCGGATAGATCAGTTTCTCATCGAATGCATTGAAGGCAAGCCACGACTGGTAGAGAGAGCGGGAATAGTTGAAACGGAGTCCCAGCGCCACATCGGTCTCTCCCCAGAACGGCTGTTCCAGATTCATCTCGAGGGCATAACCGGCAATGAAATTCTCGTCCATATTCGTTTGCGTTCCGTCGGATTCTATCCGGAGCAACGAAACCATCTGGGCTTCGACCCGGGCGGAGACATAGAAGTCCCGGATACGGAGGCCACCCGAAACGCCCGGAGAGTGTACCCCACTGGTTGCGGTGATGTTGAAGTTCTCGATCGGCGCGAATCCATACCACCAGCCGCTACTGTAGCTGAGACCGAATGCGAAACGGTTGACCTGGAGATCCCATCGTCCTTCCAGTTCGATCAGATTCGTCAGAACATTTGTCGAGAGGATGCCGGTCAACGAGAAGTTGAGGGGGAGTCCGTAGCGGAGTTGTCCTTGCAAGAGGGGGGTCTGCCGCAGTTCGTCTTCGACCAGAATTTGCGGAAGAACGGTAATGCTTGCCCCGATTGACGGACGGAAACTGCCGGGGGCGATCGGTGCCGGAAACTGGATGTAGTCGCTGTAGACCGAGTCGGGCTGAGCCGCAAGGGGGGGATGGATCAACGGGAGAAGGAGCATGATATGGAGGATCCGTATCCTTCCATTCCATCGTCCCCCGTTTTTTTTGCAGATTAGTCTGCTCAGTCTGAAGTCCATTGTTCGTTCCGTACAAAGTCTGGCACGGTCGATCCGCGGAGCCTTTCCCCTTGGCGGATTGTCTCTTTCAAAACCATCGCTATGGATGATTTGTTCCTTGCAATGAAGCAACCCGGATTCCTGATCGATCTTGACGGAACGCTCTACGAAGAGGGAGGCCTTCTCCCCGGCGTTCCCTTTCTCCTCGAGCAGCTTCGCAACCGCGGGTGTCCCTTCTGTTTCGTTACGAACACGACGCGCATGTCACGGCGGATGCTGTTGAAGAAGCTCGAAGGCTTCGGCCTGGATGTTCCGGTCGATCTGCTCTACACCGCGCCGACCGCAGCCGCAACCTGGCTGCATCGGCACGGGTATCAGCGTCCGGCTCTGTATCTGGAAGAGGCGACCGCTGAGGATTTCGAGGGATTTGATGCGTCGGATGAAAAACCGGATGTGGTGGTGGTGGGAGATCTGGGGGAGAAGTGGAGCGTCCCGTTGCTCAATCGTGCGTTCCAGCAATTGATCGATGGTGCCGACCTTGTCGCGGTGCAAAAGAACAGGTACTGGAAAAGTAATGAAGGACTGAGTCTGGATGCCGGACCGTTTGTCGCGGCACTTGAATATGCGTCGGGAAAGGAGAGTGTGGTGGTTGGAAAGCCCGAGCCGGCCTTCTTCGAGGGAGGAGCGGCTCTCCTCGGCAAAGAGATTGCCGAGTGCGTCATGGTCGGCGACGATATACGGAGCGATGTCGGCGGGATGCAGAAGGCAGGGGGAAAGGGTGTTCTGGTCAGAACCGGCAAGTTCCGTCCGGATGATCCGCAGACGAGCGGGATTCAACCCGATATGAT
>CBFGQN010000691.1:0-2115 GCA_965650895.1 uncultured Ignavibacteria bacterium
GGTGGATTGTTTATCTGTTTGTTGGGATTGCTGTTCGGCATCGGCATGTACTCCCGCGTCCGGAATCTGCCGGTTCACAAGTCGATGCTCGAAGTTTCCGAGTTGATCTACGAGACCTGCAAGACCTACCTGACAAATCAGGGGAAATTCATCCTCATCCTCTGGGCTTTTATCGGTGCGATTATTCTTCTCTACTTCGGAGTGCTCCTTGACTTCCCGTTCGACCGGGTTGCCATTATTCTGATCTTCAGTCTTATCGGCATCGCAGGCAGTTATACCGTTGCCTGGTTCGGCATCAGGATGAACACGTTCGCCAACTCCCGGACCGCCTTTGCCACGCTTGCCGGAAAGCCCTGGCCGGCCTATGCGATCCCGATCCAAGCCGGCATGTCGATCGGCATGTTGCTGATCTCGGTCGAGCTCCTGCTGATGCTTTGCATCCTCCTGTTCATTCCGGGTGATTATGCGGGTCCCTGCTTTATCGGCTTCGCCATCGGCGAATCGCTGGGGGCGGCCGCACTCCGGATTGCCGGCGGTATCTTCACGAAAATCGCCGACATCGGTTCGGATCTGATGAAGATCGTCTTCAATATCAAGGAAGATGACGCACGGAACCCGGGCGTGATCGCCGACTGTACGGGGGACAATGCCGGAGACTCGGTGGGACCGACGGCCGACGGATTTGAAACCTACGGGGTGACCGGTGTTGCTCTGATCACATTCATTCTTCTTGCCGTTGCCGACCCGACTATTCAGATACAGCTCCTTGTCTGGCTCTTCGTGATGCGTGTGATGATGGTGATCGCCTCCGGCCTTTCCTATTTCATCAACCAGGCGATTGCCCGGGCCAAATACGGGAATGCCGACACGATGAATTTCGAGGCCCCGCTGACCACGCTCGTCTGGCTGACGTCGATTATCTCGGTGATCCTGACGTATGTGGTCTCCGCCCTGCTGATTCCCGATCTCGGCGGCGACTCGACACTCTGGTGGAAACTTTCGACCGTGATTACCTGCGGAACCCTTGCCGGGGCGATCATTCCGGAACTGGTCAAGGTCTTTACCTCCACCCATTCGAAGCATGTCAACGAAGTCGTGAAGTCCTCAAGGGAGGGAGGGGCGTCGCTGAATATTCTTTCCGGTTTTGTCGCCGGCAACTTCAGCGCCTACTGGCTCGGGATTACGATGGTGGTGCTGATGGGGGTTGCCTACTACATGAGTCTTGCCGGTCTGGGAGCGTTGATGGTGGCTCCGGCAGTCTTTGCCTTCGGTCTGGTCGCCTTCGGCTTTCTGGGGATGGGGCCGGTCACCATCGCGGTCGATTCCTATGGCCCGGTAACCGACAACGCGCAGTCGGTCTTCGAACTTTCGGTGATCGAAACGTTGCCGGGGATCAGGGAGGAACTCAAGCGTGATTTCAACGTCGACGTGAACTTCGAGAAGGCAAAGCATTTCCTTGAGGAGAATGACGGAGCCGGAAATACGTTCAAGGCGACTGCGAAGCCGGTGCTGATCGGCACCGCCGTGGTGGGGGCCACCACGATGATCTTCTCGATCATCATGGCCCTGACCGGCGGACTGACCTCCGGCATCGAGAAGCTCTCGCTGCTCCATCCCCCCTTCCTTCTGGGGCTGATCACCGGAGGGGCAATCATTTACTGGTTCACCGGCGCATCGACGCAGGCGGTGACTACCGGAGCTTACCGGGCTGTGGAGTTCATCAAGAAAAATATCCGGCTGGACGGGGTCACAAAGGCATCAGTAGAGGATTCGAAGAAGGTGGTGGCGATCTGTACGCAGTACGCGCAGAAGGGAATGTTCAACATCTTTCTGACCATCTTTTTCTCCACGCTCGCCTTTGCTTTCTACGAACCGTTCTTCTTTATCGGCTATCTGATTTCGATTGCGCTGTTCGGTCTGTACCAGGCGATCTTCATGGCCAATGCCGGCGGTGCCTGGGATAACGCCAAGAAGGTGGTGGAAGTCGATCTGAAGGAGAAGGGGACCGATCTGCACGCCGCGACTGTTGTCGGCGATACGGTGGGAGATCCGTTCAAGGATACCTCGTCGGTGGCGATGAATCCCGTGATCAAGTTCACGACGCTGTTCGGCCTG
>CBFGQN010000692.1:0-2112 GCA_965650895.1 uncultured Ignavibacteria bacterium
AGAGGAAAATCCAGGGGGCATCCCGCAGAACGATCCGCTCCATCTCGCCGTACAGGGCACTCCACTCTTCTTTCGTCAATCCCGGATTCAATGCCGCCTCGTAGAGGGAATCGACTGCCGGGTTGCGATAGCGCGCTCTGTTCGGTCCGGCCGGTTTGCTGTAGGGACCGTAGAAATTCGCCATGAAGTTCTCGGCGTGGGGATAATCGGCCAGCCAGCTTGTCCGCCAGAAGCCGATCTCTCCGTCGTCGGCCTGCTTCAGGTGGGTTGCGTGCTCCACCTGCTTCAATTCGATCTCGATGCCGACTTTCTTCAGGTCTTCTTTCACCGCCTGGGCCACCGATCCGGTCCGCTGGTTGTTGCTGACCTGCAGATGGAGGGGTTGCAGTCCGGCTCCGTCCGGATACCCGGCCGAGTCAAGCATCAGGCGGGCCATCTCCGGATCGTACCGGTATCCCTCCACGCCGGTGAAGCCGGGCGTCGACGGGGGTATCGGACCGTTCGTTGCCGGAAGGGCCAGTCCCTTCAGGACGAAGCGGGTGATCTTCTCCCGGTCGATCGCGTAGTTGATCGCCCGGCGCAGATAGACGTTTTCGGCCAGCCGGTTGTCCTCGCGTACTGCCCGCGTGGTTGTGTCGAGCGTGATGCCGTAATACTCCACCGACATGCCGGGCTGCGAATAGAGCTTGTAGGTGCCGAACTCCTCGCTCAGCTTCGAGCCGTCATCGCTCAGCACCCGCTCGGCGAAGGTCGGATCGATCTGCGTCAGCAGATCCAGATTTCCTTTCTGGAATTCGGCGAACTCGGTGGAAGCGTCGGTCTTGAAGGAGGCGACAACCGAGTCGAGGTAGGGGAGAGGATTCCCCTCTTCGTCCCGCTCGTAATAGTTTTCGTTTCTGACCAGGACGATATCCCTTCCGGCCTCCCACTCGGTCATTCTGAACGGTCCGGTGCCGACCGGATGGCGGAAGAAGTCCGTCCCGTAGCGTTCCACCGCTTCCTCGGGGACGATATAGCAGAAGGGCGTCGTCAGCGTATAGGCGAACGGAGGGAAGGGAGTGGAGAGGGAGATCGTAAAGGTCGTGTCGTCAACCGCGGCAAAGCCGGAGACGTGGGGGAGAGGCTCGGCGTTCCCCTCTTCCTGACGGCTTGCATAGAACTCATCGGCTCCGCGAACTTTTCCGCGGAAGATCCAGAACCCGCTCGATTTCCCCGGCGTGCAGACCCGCTCGAAGCTGTAGAGAACATCCCCGGCGGTCACCTTCCGTCCCTTCCCGTCAGCGAAGCAGGGATCGTCGCAGAAGCGGACGTCGCTCCGCAGATGGAACGTCCAGGTCAGCCCGTCCTCGCTCGTCTCCCAGCTCCGGGCAATCGCCGGCGCCGGGTTCATTCCCGCGTCGAGCGACAGCAGTCCGTCGTATATCTGCTCACCGATCCACCAGGAAGCCTGCTGGCTTATCTGGATCGGATCGAGTGAGTTCGGCTCGGAGTTCATATTGAAGTAAAACGTGTTCGAGACGTCCCGTCCGCTCTCACCGGCGCACGCCGCAAAGAGCAATGCCGACAGGCTGACGGCAAACAGGGAGAGGAACCGACTTCCGGAGAACGTCACGGTCTCTCTTCCCCTTCCATTCCATCTGTCAATGCGGTTGAAACCGGAGATCATGCCTCAGTTGCCCCCTTCGGAGTAATCGAACCAGACGCCGGTCAGGTCGCGGCGATCCATCGGATTCGAGGTATATCCCCGGACCCAGGGCTGCACAAGCCGGAAATCGAGGTCGTGGTAAATCCAGAGCATCGGCGCGTCGTCGACGGCGATCTGTTCGGCCTGGGCGTAGAGGCTGTAGCGTTCGGCGTCGTCCGGCGTGTTCATCGCCTGCTCGAAGAGGGCGTCGAAGGCCGGGTTGTTGTAGCGGGTGGAGTTGATCGGTGAAATCTGTCCTTCAGGTGCGGCATTCTTTCCCCAGAGAAGGTTCAGGAAGTTCTCCGGTTCCGGATAGTCGGCGATCCATGCAAGACGGAAGAAGGGAGCCTCTCCCTTGTCGATCATATCCAGATGCTGCGCGAACTGGACCTGCTTCATCTCCACGTCGATTCCCAGATTCTTTTTCA
>CBFGQN010000693.1:0-2109 GCA_965650895.1 uncultured Ignavibacteria bacterium
CAAACGCGCCCTGGATCTGATCACGACCGACTCGGCCGGAATTGAGCGGGGGAAGAGAGTGCTGTTGCTGATGACCAGGGGGGAGATCGCCACGCGCCGGAACGAGTTCGCCGCCGCGCTGGCATACGGACAACAGGCCCTCCGCTGGAGCGATCCGGAATTCGATCCGATCGGCCATTGTGCGCTGCTGCAATCGCTGGCCATCATCTATCGCCACATGCAGCACCCGGAAGAGGGGTTGAAGCTGCTTCTGACGATCATAACGATTCTTGAATCCCACGGTCTGGTCGGAACCGGAGCCTGGAGCTATATCACAACCTCCGAAGTCTATCACCAGCTCGGAGAACTTGACCGGGCGCTTGAAGTACTCGACCGTGTTGAGGAACTGCTCGGCATCAGCCACACACATCTTCCGGAGAACCCGGAACGGATCACCCTGAACATCTTCAGTCGCCGTGCCGACGTGCTGATCGCACAAGGGGAGACCGAAGAGGCGCGGAAACTTCTGGCCTGGGCTATCGAGAAAAGTCACGCAATCGGATTTTATATGACCGAGGTGGCCACCTGCGCCATGATGGCCACAATCTGCGGCCACGGGGGAGATCCGAAGCTGGCCTGTCGGTATCTGTTGCGCGCCTATGACGTCTCGACCGGTTCTTCGCGCAGTCGTCAGCTTCGCCTTCTGCTTCAGCTTGCAGCATGGCGGATCGAGTGTGGAGAGCTGCGGGAGGCCGAAGAACTGCTCGACGAAATAGGACCGGAATTGCAGGAGCGGAACGACTTTCGCATCCGGCTTCTGCGATACACCGCCCGGCTTCGGGAAAAAGAGAAGGATCCCGGAGCGGCTCTGCAATGCGAACGGGAGGCGGCCGACATCGAACGGGAGTTGCTGGAGAACAAACGCGAACGTTCCATCCGCTTCGCCCGCATCGTCGCCGAGACAAATGTTCTGGAACACTCGGTAGAACAGGAGAAGGAGCGACGGCGACGCCTGGAACATGAACTTGCCGAGGCGGTGGTGAAACTGGGAGAACGGGAGAAGCTGCTGGAAACGGTGCGCGACAAGGTAAAGGAAGGGATTGCAAAGCGGCAGAAAGGAAAAAGTCAGAACCCGGATGTGGTCCTGCTCCGCTCTCTCCTGGCAACCCTCAACGACGGGAAAGAACGTTCGGATTCTCCGCTCAACTATCTGGGGAGTGCCGGCGACGAGTTCATCCGGCGACTGCGGATCGCCTACCCGAGCCTGAACGCAACGCAGGAACGCCTCTGCATCCTGCTGCGGGCCGGACTGAACGCAACGGAGATATGTACGCTGCTCGGGATCGGAAGCGAAGGACTGAAATCACGACGCAAGCGACTCCGCAAAACACTCGGCGTCCCGCAGGGGGAGAGCCTGGAGAAGGTGATCGCTGAAGTATAGGGGGAAATATAAAACGACCGGAGGAGCAGGCCTCTCCGGTCGTTTTATCGTGATATCCCCGTCGATTTATTTTCCCCCGATCAGCAACGGATAGGGATTGATCGCGCCGCCGAACGTGTAGATGCCGTAGTGAAGATGCGTCGGCGTGGTCTGCGCGTTGCCGCTGTTGCCGACGTAGCCGATCGTGTCCCCGGCCCGGATCCGGTCTCCGACAGAGTGGTCGGAGTGCTTCTCCAGGTGAGCGTAGTAGTGTCGGCGACCGTCGACGCCGTATATCCAGACGACATTCCCTCCCCGCTCGCTGACTCCCTGCCGGATGATTCTGCCGTCTGTAGCGCTCAGCACCGGCGTGTTTCGTTCGGCAAAGATGTCAATCCCTTCGTGGCTTCGTCCCTCGGGACGGATTCCCCCCCACGTATCGGCCAGATCGCGCGCCCGGACGCCGGCCACCGGCACCAGAAGTCGGATCGAATCGGTATCGCTCTCCCTCTCAACGCTCTCTTCTGCGGCAACGCGCTCACCTCGCGGATTTCGCCTTTCTCCGTTCTCGTTTGCGGCGATCCCGGTCCCTTGCATTCCTGCCCCGAAGGCGACCACCAGCATCACTACACCTATCAGTGCATGCATAGATTTATCTCTCCATTGGTTTGTGAATCAGATGAATGGAAGAGATAGGATTGACGAAGACC
>CBFGQN010000694.1:0-2104 GCA_965650895.1 uncultured Ignavibacteria bacterium
TTGCGTAACAAACTGCCTGGTGCAGTGTCTTTGATGTCACCAAAAACGCGTACTTGTTGCTGTTATTGATGCGTCGGGCTTCTCCCCGACGAGGAATAGATGAAAAACTGCGTTTTTGATTCCCGCAAAGTTTTTATACCGCCGGCATTCCCTTCAATTTGATCGGCTTTTTCTAACCATATATTCTGTTTGTCTTGTAGTGAAGACCTTGACAAAGTCCCAGCTGGATTTTCTGATGCACGTCGGAACGGTTCTTGAAGAGGATACGTTTCGGACCGGGACGGTTATGCCCCGGTTGCTGGAGCAATTGCCTTCGGCTACAGCCTATCGGTATATAGACAAGCTTGAAGAGCAGGGGTACCTTGAGACCGTTCGATTAGGCAGGGGGGCGCCTGTAAACGTTGCTCTGACCGACGAAGCCAGAAAACTTCTTCAACCCCACCGTCTTTTTCGCGGAGAGATTGTTGCCGGAGATCCTCTGGAAGGGGAGGAATATCGCCTGTCACTGCTCCGGATCCATGATCTGGCCGATATCTTCCCGGAAGCCAGAGACGGAGATTATCTTCTGACGGTTATCGGGGAAAGCATGACCGGTGCGGGGATTTATCCCGGACAGTATGCTCTGCTCCGACCGGGTCTCCCTCCTCAAAACGGAAACATCTGCGCCGTCTGGGTGAAGTCCGAAGGGGGAGGCACGCTCAAACGGATCTTCTTTGAGGAAAACGCCATTCGTCTGGTGCCGGAGAATCCGGATTTTGAGGAACGGACCTATCCTCTCGAAGACGTGGTTATTCAGGGAGTGCTCCTCTCGACCCTTGCGGTCAAACGATTCGATGCCTGAAGACCGCTTTCCACGGTAGCGATCTTCCCGCAGATCCGGAGATCTGTTTGCCCGGATAGTGATTTCCCATCCCGATCATGTCTGTTGTGCCGGATTCAGTGTCCGGATCGAACACATCCCGGCATACCGATTTACGATTGCGTAAATACTTGTGAACATCCCCTTCTTACCGTATATTCGCCTCGGTTGAGGCTTGGTGTCTACTGCGTAACCGCCTTCCATAATTGCTCATCCCGCCATCCACTGTCCTGAACAAAATGACGTGAAGCATGAGCAATGACACTCTCGGCCAACATCCTGTACTCAATACTCAGTCCTCAAGTGTACTTACCGGCGAGCAGAAATCAGTACTGAAATTCATCGTCGAGTACGTTGAAGACCACACTGTTTTTCCTACCGTTGCCACTATCTGCGAGTCGCGAGGCCGTAAGTCCAAGGGGAACATCAGACGAATACTTCACGAGCTGGAGAGAAACGGATACGTGATCTCCAACCGATTCGGTGAACGTATTCGAACCGGTTGGCTTCTGACCGAAAAGGCAAAACGACTGGGGCGCAAGTCCTGGCCGTTGCTTGGGGTCATTCCTGCAGGACCCCTTCAGGAGGCTCTTGAGGAAGCACCGAACGTCGTTTCCTATCTCTCGGATATCCTTCACATGAAGTCCGATGACTTTGTTATTCGTGTGACCGGAGACTGGATGCTGGATCACGGCATTCGTCCCGGCGATCACGTTCAGATCTCTCCGACGGACAACTACACCTCGAAAGACATTATGGCAGTCCGATATCAAAGGCGCGACATCTACCTGAAGCATATTGTGGTTGCCGGAAAGAAACTCCGGTTGCTCTCGGCCAATGCCGCCGACCCGCCGATCGAATGCTTTGTCGAAGATCTTGTTGTTCTCGGCAGAGTGACCGCTCTTCTCTCCACAACCCAGTATCGGCTCGGGTAAGCGTATCCCCTGCGGTATCCCGTTTCGCCGGCCCTGAAGGGAAGAGGGGTTCGTGAAACCCCCGCCGCGTCCCGTTACACTTACACACTGTCTACAACCAACATCTGGATCTATCCGATCTGTGTATTTCAGGTGGATAATCGGGATAAAGAAACCGTCATGATGATTGGAAAATCTCTGCTCGAAGCCGGTCTGAAACATACCCCACAATTCACCACCTCTTAAGAGTATTCCAGTGATCCCTATGCCTGGAGGGAGGCTCTCATTACATTGTGTTCATGAAGTTTACTGTTACGATCCGGTAATTCTG
>CBFGQN010000695.1:0-2085 GCA_965650895.1 uncultured Ignavibacteria bacterium
GCGCCCGTTGCAGGGCAAGCTCGCGATTGTGCCGGACATCGCCGACGCGATCGGTGAAACCGGTAATTTCAATCCACCCCCCTTCCTGAACCGTGCGGGCGATTTCATAGATCTCGGAGCGATGTTCCGGGCGCAACTCCGCCCTGTTGTAGATAAAACCGACCAGCAGATATTCCTTGACATCCAGCTCCGATTCCTCCTCATCCGGAGTTCTTGTCACCCGTTCGATCAACCGTAACGATTCATCCGCCGCTGCGGTCTGTCCGGTGACGTCGGTCACCTCGAAGCGATAGTGAATCGGCACCGGATCCCGACTGATACGCAGGTCGCCCAGAGGCCAGTACGTGCTGGCCGATCCCCCGACCGTCGTTTCGGACGAATCGAGACGGAGAAGGATACGCCCCCCCTGCCGCACGGTGATGTTCCAACTGGCGATGGCCGAATCGTACAGCATCTCGGGATAGAACTTGATGGCAGGTGGAGACGCGATGCTGGCCATCCGTTCAATAACCACGGGACGAAGCAGAGATTCCCCGTCGAAGACAAACTCTGCGCGCCGGTTCTCCGCACGCCCCTCTTCGGTCTCCTCGCTCGACGGATTGGTCGGTTCTCCGGCCGCAACCTTTATCCTTCGGGCATCGATTCCCCAGATCTCCCGCAGATACCGCCGCACAGCCTCCGCCCGGTGCAACGACAGGGTCGAGTCGGCTCTGCGCTCCTCGTTCGAAGTCGTCCCGACCACCGTCACGGAAACCTCGGGCCTGGCCCGCATTCTCTGTCCGAGAATGTTCAGCAGATGATGGTGCAGATCGACCGGCGTCATCGATTGAAGCGAGTCCGGATGGAAGCGGTCGGCCTCTTCGGGAGTCCGGAACAGAACGTAGCGGTCGGCGATCTTCCCGCTTCCGGCCTCAAAGAACAGATTGGGGATCAGGGGGATACTGCGGCTCCAGGGAGATTCCCGAATCTCGATCACCGGCTCGGGATACTCATTTCCTTTGTCGTCGATCCCGACAACCCGGATGAAAGCTTCCAGAGCCGGCTTCGACGGCGTCTCTTCATCAACCGGGGCGTCAACCACCGCCGTATCGATTGATTCTCCGATCATTCCGGGAGGAGCCTGAGGAGGTTCGGGCAATGCAGCGATCAGCGGCGGCGGAATCTGACGAGGCTTCTCGTTCCAGCTCTCCCAGGCAAGCCCGATGGAAGCGTGAACAGTGGTGGCCCCCCACTGATAGGACTGCTCGAACGATGTGGTCACCAGGCTCACCCCGAGTTCCGGTATCAGAGCCAGATGATTCCCAAGCGGAAGACGGAGTCCTCCCCAGGCCGAGACCTCGAATCCGAGGTTGTTGAATTCCAGTTCTTTCCCCCGGTTGACCGGTCGTTGATAGTCGTCGGTCTCGGTGAAAGAGGCTCCGATCGGAGTGACGATCTGCTCGTACTGCCGGACATCTCCGGTCGACAGAAGGAGAAGCGACGGAGCCGCTCCAAGCCGGAGATTTGCCGCCGGCTCCCAGATCAGACCACCGGAAAGGGCAATCGCACGCATCGAGGCGTCCAGACGCTGTTGCGTCACTACCTCTCCGGTTACTCCGTTGAGATAGCGTGACGGTTGGGAAAAACTCTCTACGAAACCGATCGGCCGGTTCTGCAGACCGACACTGCCGGTAAAGAGAAAGGAAGGAGCACGAAGCAGAGGAAACTCGCCGAAGACTTTCAGCCCGGTCAACCCGGAAACCTGATCGGTGAACTCACCGCAACCGGGACTTCCGTAATAGATATCGAGCGTTGTCCGGTGGGCCGTCAGACCGAACATCGGTGCTGCGGCAAGACGCCAGCCGAAGGACCGTTCGGTCATCAGCCCTCCATCAGGATTATAGTCCGGAGCGCTCCCCTGCGAGAAGAGCGGGGTGACGGCAAGCAACGGAAACAGGAATAGCGGGACAATCAGGGAAAGCCCCCGATTGCAGCGAGAGAAGGGGAGGTTGTTCGATGCGGAACGATTCATCCGACTCGCTTTGTAGCCCTATATCATTGACTGTGCCTGTTTTTTGATGCCGGGAGATGGAAAATAACGACGAC
>CBFGQN010000696.1:0-2080 GCA_965650895.1 uncultured Ignavibacteria bacterium
TGACTTTTGCATTGACAACATGGGGTGGTAGTTCAGTTGGTTAGAACGCCGGCCTGTCACGCCGGAGGTCGCGAGTTCAAGTCTCGTCCATCCCGCTTCACAAAACGACGCCGATCAGGAAAAAACTGGTCGGCGTCCTTTGTATTCGGACGAATCTGCATTCGGACGACGCGTCCACGAACAATTTTGTGCAGCATACATTCGACAGTATGCCCGACGGTCTTTGCAAAAGACTGCTTCTCAGGTCGCAGAGCTGTATCGAACCGACCGTGACCCGAAGGAACGATCATGAATATTCTTCCTATCTATACATACGATCATCCCATTCTGCGGAAAAAGCTGAAGCCGGTTGAGGAGATGACCGACGAGCTGGTGCAGCTTGCGCTGGATATGCACGCGACGATGAACAATGCCGACGGCATCGGTCTGGCCGCCAATCAGGTCGGTCGCGACGTGCAGATGCTGGTGATCAACATCAGCGGAGCGGAGGGGAACGAGGATGTGAAACCGATGACGATGATCAATCCGGTGATCGAGGCCTTCTCCGAAGAGGAGGTCCCCTACGAAGAGGGGTGTCTCAGCCTTCCCGATCTCCGGGCCGACGTCGTGCGGCCCGAGGCGATTCAGGTCCGGTATCTGGATACGGCGATGAAGGAACATCAGACCGAAGTCGAGGGGTTGCTGGCGCGGGTGATGCAGCACGAGATCGATCATCTGCGGGGGATCTATTTCTTCGATCATCTGGCCCCGATGCGCCGCGCACTTCTGAAGCGGAAGCTTCTGGAGATCAAGCGTGGAGAAGCCGAGGCGGAGTACCCCCTGTGGCGCAACGGATAATCCGGAATCAACACCCCCGAAACCATCCTCTCCTTTTTGAATTTTTCATTTTGAACTTTGCATTGAGGCATTGAGCTCATGACTTCGCAGGAATTACGACGCTCGTTTCTCGAATTCTTCAGGGAGAAGGGACACACCATCGTCCCCTCGGCTCCGGTGATCCCGCACGGCGATCCCACGCTCTACTTCACCAACGCGGGGATGAACCAGTTCAAGGATGTTTTCCTCGGAACCGGTAGTCGCGACTATACGCGGGTTGCCGACACGCAGAAGTGCATTCGCGTTTCGGGGAAGCACAACGATCTTGAGGAGGTCGGACACGATACCTACCACCACACGTTCTTCGAGATGCTCGGGAACTGGTCGTTCGGTGACTACTATAAAGAAGAGGCGATCTCGTGGGCGTGGGAGTTGCTGACCGGGGTGTGGGGGCTCGACCCGAAGCGACTTCACGTAACGGTCTATCGTGCCGATGACCGGAGCGGGCAGGACGATGAGGCGTACGAGATCTGGAAGAAGCAGCCGGGACTCGACCCGAATCATATCCACTGGTTCGGAGCGAAGGATAATTTCTGGGAGATGGGAGAGACCGGTCCGTGTGGTCCCTGTTCGGAGATTCATTACGACCGGACGCCCGATCTGTCGGGGGGACCGCTTGTCAATGCCGGTGTGCCGGAGGTGATCGAGATCTGGAACCTGGTCTTCATTCAGTTCAACCGGGATGTCGGGGGGAATCTGCACGACCTGCCGGCACGGCATGTCGACACCGGCATGGGGTTCGAGCGGATCTGTGCGGTGATGCAGGGTGTGGGGAGCAACTACGATACGGATGTCTTCAGCGGACTTCTTCAGAAGATCGCCGGACTGGCCGGAACGGAGTATACCGGTTCGATGGAGGGGAAGAGGGATATCGCCATGCGGGTGATCGCCGACCACGTCCGTGCCCTTGCCTTTGCCGTTGCCGACGGAGCCTCACCGGGAAATGCCGGTCGCGGCTACGTCCTGCGGCGCATCCTCCGGCGTGCGGTCAAGTACGCCTTCCTCGATCTGGACGTGAAGGAGCCTCTGCTCTACAAGCTGATCCCGACGCTTGTCGACTCAATGGGAGAGATGTTCCCGGAGCTTGCGAAGCAGCAGGAGTATATCGAGAGGATCATCCGGGCGGAGGAGGAGAGTTTTCTGGAGACGCTGGAGAACGGGGTGCGGGAGTTCAACGAGCGAGCTGTCGGCGATGTGCTTTCCG
>CBFGQN010000697.1:0-2051 GCA_965650895.1 uncultured Ignavibacteria bacterium
GAGACTGATGTCGAGTCCCAGCCAGTAGCTCTCCTCATCCATCAGCGACAGCGTTCCATTCAGACGAGGCTCCAGAAGAAGCTCCAATGCATCGGTTGCCACCTCCTGTGTTTCATCAACGCCGACGTTCGAACCGGCAATCCGGGGAACCGGCTGGCTAGCACTCATCGGGATGCCGATGTTCAGCGACAGGCCGAGCGAGGAATAGGAGAACCCGGGCTGTATAAAGAGATAGGTAACGCTGTAGTAACGGGAATCCAGGAGGGAATCCTCCTTGACGCCGGGATTGCGAATATCGATACCGGCGTTCAGAAATGTCCCTATTTCCGTCGAAAGAGGATAGGTGATGTTCAGTCCGGCACGAAGAGCAAAACCGAGCGCAGCCTCGTCGCCGTCGTCAAGCGTGCCGATCGGCAGAGAGATGCCCGGCGCAACACCGGCACCGATGCTGAATTTTGCAGTGGCTCCGGCGTCGGTATACCGGGATTGTGCATATACTCCCGATATGCAACACATGGAGAATGCCAGAATGGAAAGTGACAATACCGTCCGTTTCATTGATCTGCTCCTTGTCTGAGTTCTTGTGAATCCGATTGTATGACCTGACTTGCGTAAAAGACAACACAACAACGTATCAGCGGTGCGGGAGGAGAGATCGCCCCTCTTGCTCGCTCCACCTGCAACGGTTCTGCTGCGTCGCCGCACGGCACGCGTCACCCCATCGTCAGGTCCGACATCCTTTCGATCTTCCGCCGGAGCGGACCGAAAGGAGATCAATCAGAGACAGACAGGACTCATTGTTCTCGTGTGCACTGCTACAACAACAGCAGCTATACCGTCAGTTCCTGAACAGGCTTAATCCCGTTCGGTATCCGGAATAAGAAATTCGAAGCGAACTCCCATCGCAAGCGAGACGTGACGCCAGTCGCCGAAGGCCTCTACCGGCTCCGGATAGTCGACAAGCTCGCTGAAGGAGTATCCTCCATGAACCGTCAGCGATAGCCATCCGCTTTCATCGTCAACCAGAGGGATCACTCCCCCGAGCCGGGTTTCCAGCATCGTCGGAAGACTGCTCCCGTCAATATCGACGGAATTCCCTGCGCTCGGCGTCACGCTCCCCCCCAGTGGAACGCCAATGTTGAATCCGATGTTGAATCCGCTGAACGTAAAACTTGGATAGAAGGAGAAGTAGGTTACGCGGGTATCGTTGTAGACCTCCTCGACTTCAAAGTGATGTGACCGTGTGGCGCGGGAATCGACGCTGAGAGCCAAGGCTGCACTGATCACTTCAGTCAACGGATAGGTCGTATTCACTTCACCCCGCCAGATTGCGAGAGGTTTTATTTTTTCTCCCTCGCGGGAATCAAGCGTCATCGACGCACCTCCGGCAATTCCAGGTCCGATGGTTAACCCGGCCCGCGCCCTGCGGTCCGAGAAGTCCTGCGCCTGCAGCGATACAGCCGCAAATATCACCGTCAACACAACAGCCGATAGAACTAACAGTCGATTTTTTCTCATTCCGAGCCTCTTGCGATTGAAGAATTTCTCCAGCCTCCAGACCCCGATTCAAAAGCGAATATACAAGTTGCCGACCGATGAACGGGAATCAGCTTCCGGACCCGACGGAACCGGCATCGGCCACTTCCCCCTCCGCCTGCCGGGTTTCGGGCAGATCGAGCCAGACTCCTTTCAGATCGTAGCGGGCCATCGGGTCAAGCTTCATTCCCCGCACATACGGCTGCAGCAGCCGGTAATGTCGCTCATAGAACAGCGGCATCACCGGCGCGTCGTCCATCGCCACCTGCTCGGCCTGCATGTACTTGAGCATCCGGGCCAGATAGTCGATCGTCCGAACCGCTTCGTTGAAGAGCCGGTTGTATTCCGGACTGTCATAGCGGGAACTGTTCGGGTTGCTCGGCATGGTCGGATCGTCCGGAACGATCTGTCCGTTCAGTAGATTCAGATAGGTCTCCGGATCGGGATAATCGCCGTACCACCGCGTCCCCCAGAATTCGATCTTTCCACTCTCGGCAAGATCGATGTGCAAGGGC
>CBFGQN010000698.1:0-2043 GCA_965650895.1 uncultured Ignavibacteria bacterium
GTGCGAGTTATGATGAAAAAAGCAAAGTTTCCCAAAGCGACCGAAATGATCGATCGGCTCAAGGAGTTCTACGGGTACAAATATGACACCGATCTTGCCCGGCATCTCGGACTCTCCGAAGGGAGTGCCGTCGGCAACTGGAGAAGGAGAGACACGCTCGACATCTTCCTGATTGCCCGAAAATGCCCGGAAGTTGATCTCGACTGGCTGCTCTGGGGAAGAGGTGAAAAGGCTCCGGCAACCATCACCAATGTCGATCTGATTCTCGAGAAGAGCGGACTGCCGAGAGAGCAGCTGATCACGCTGGTCAAGGAAGCGCTCGAGAATTATTTGCTGAACGACGACAAGAAGTGAGAGCCGGTCAACTCCCTTCATTCTGTGCGCTCTTCCCCCCATGTGAGAAGAGGGTTGGAATGGCTTTTTCCTCTCCCGTTCAACTCCTTTCTCTTCTTGTCCCGACTTTGTTAGCTTTGTTCGGTACCGTCCCGTATCGGAGACGGATTCTCGTTGGACCAATCCTGCAGGAAACTCTTTGATGTTCACCGAAACGACGCCGCTTCCCCCACTGCGCCATGATCTGGAAGCGATTGAAATCATGCCGGGCATTATCCGGATTTACGACGATGCCGGCTATACCGATTCGACCGTCCAGCTTCCGCTGGATATCGTCAACTACCTTCTCTATATGGACGGAAAGCGAACCGTTCTGGAACTTGCCGGGTATGCCGCCCGGGCCGGACAACCGTTCGAGGGCGAGAAGTTTCTGGAGGTAGTGGAAATTCTGGAAGAGGAAGGTTTTCTGGACACCGCCACCTTTCGTCTTCGCCGCCGTGCTCTCCAGGAGGAGTTCAACGCCCTGAACGTCCGCCCCCCGTTCCATGCGGGAGCGGCCTATCCGGACGATCCGGATGAGCTGCGGGAGACGCTTGACGCCTACCTTGCGGCGGTCCCCGCACCGAACCCATCATCCCCGGTCCCAGACGGATTCTTCATCCCACATATCGATCCGCGAATCGGCGCCGGAGTCTATGCCGCCGCCTACCGCGCACTGCAACGGACCGACGCCGACACGTTCATTATCCTGGGGGTGCCTCACAGGATGAACTACGACCGGTTCATGATCTCCACAATGGATTTCGATACGCCCCTCGGTCCGGTCCCGACCGACAGAGAGTTTATTGAACACTTCCGGACAAAGCTTTCGTTTGACCTGACCGAGGACCAGATCGTCCACCGGGAGGAACACTCCATCGAGTTCCAGGCTCTCTTTCTTCGCCACGTCTTCCCGGATCGCCCGATCAACATCGTACCGATTCTTGCGGGATCCCTCTATGAATACGTGGAATCCGGACAGGGAGGAGCCGAAGAGGACAAGACATTGACGGAACTCTATACGACTCTTGCGGCCACTGCCCGCGACCTGAACAGGAACGTTTGCTGGATTGCAAGCGTCGATTTCTGTCATGTCGGAAAGAAATTCGGCGATCCGTTTGAAGCGCAGACCGTTCTGGCAGACGTTCGCACATACGACGAACGCCTGATCGCCTCGGCGGCCCGCTGCGACGCCGAAGAGTTTCTCGGACACCTGATCGACGTGCGGAACAAGTACAAGGTCTGCGGCGTCTCGCCGATGTACGCCATGCTCCGGACGGCTGGAATGCGCCGGGGAGAACTTCTGGCCTACGATCAGTGGAATGAAACGGAGACCGAATCGGCTGTCTCCTTTGCCGGCATGGCCTTCTACCGATAAGCCGACACGACATGATCCTTTTTCGCCCTTCTCCTCCCTTGCCGCAGGGTCGAACAGGAAGGATGGCGTATCTTGTGTTTCGAGACCATCAACTCTGTGCAATCCCGACCTGATGACGCGAATCCGGATCGGCGAACTTCTTGAGGAGCCGCTGAGGAAATTTCAGATATCTCTTCTGCTGCTTGTGGCCCTTGCCGCAGGAGGAACGTTCGGCTACATCCGGCTGGAAGACATGCAGTTTGTCGAGGCCCTCTACATGACCGTTATCACGATCACCACGGTCGGTTTCGGTG
>CBFGQN010000699.1:0-2041 GCA_965650895.1 uncultured Ignavibacteria bacterium
TCCGTTCGTGGCTTCAACCTGATCCTGCGCTTGCAGAGTCTTTTAGCAAGCGTTTCGCTTCGGAAGGTGCGCCGATCCTCGTCGCACCCGGATCAGTCTGGCCTACAAAATGCTGGCCGGAAGAACATTTTGCCGGATTGTGTCGCAGTCTTCTCGAACAGGAGGAACGGGTTCTTCTGGTGGGAAGCGGGGGAGAGAGAGAACTCTGTCTGCGAATCGGACGGAGTGCCGGAATGCCTGAGGAGAATATCCTGGCCGGACAACTGAGGTTGCCGGAGCTTGTTGCGCTGGCGGCAACTGCCCGGCGTGTCGTGACCAACGACAGTGCTCCGCTCCATATCGCCGAGGGGGTCGGTACGCCGGTCAGTGCCGTTTTCGGTCCAACTGTGCCGGAATTCGGTTTCTCCCCTTATCTTCCCGACTCATCCGTCATGGAAACACACCTTTCATGTCGACCGTGCGGCATTCACGGACATCGGTCCTGTCCGATCGGAACGCACGAATGTATGAGGTCGATTTCCGTTGAAAGAGTGCTGGATTCGATCATGCCGTCATCGAAGAGAACAAATCTGCAATGATCAAACGTTTTTTCTGCACACTCTGTATTGCCGTTGCTCTTTCGGCCCTCCAGGTGAGCGGTCAGCCCCAGTCTCGCCGTCGCGAGGCGATGGTACTGATCGCCCTTCCCGAACCTTCCTATCCTCCCCGCTCGATTCCGCTGCGGACCCGGTTTATCGGTTCTCTCGGAGGCTCCCCTTCTGTGAATCTCCATAACGATCCGGAATCAAAGATTGGTAATCGACTGCAGGCTTAGTACCTTTGCACGTTCATAGAGAGTCTACCTGCCGTCCGCCGGTCCTTCCGCCGGAGGGAAGGTGTGTTGACATATCCGACAACAGCCTTTCGTTTCTTGTACAATTTCGTGCGACAGACAATTCTCAGCCTTTTCCTTGCGGCCCTTTCGGGCGTTACGCTTCTTGCGCAGCAACCCGGAAGTTTCCTCTCTTCTCCTCCGGAACCGGAAGCTTCGGTTTTCAATTCCCTGACCTCTTCATCGACCCGATCGGTCATTTCACTGAACGGGGCGTGGGAGTTTTCCGACGACGGCGGAGATACGTGGAAACCGGTGAACATACCGGCCTGTTACATGCCCTCCGGCGTTATCAAGCTTCGCCGCAGCTTCAAGATTCCGAAGGGAATGTTGAACAAGTATCGATGGGAGCTGATCGGCTATGGTGTGCAGTACAGCGGCAGCGTTTCGATCAACGGCAATTTTATCCTGCAGCGTGAAGGACTGATCCCGTTCGATGCGGGACTTCCGGAAGATTTGCAGTTGCAGGAGAACAACATCATCGAGATCGAGACGGACAACCGGCTTGACTACTCCGGAACGGTTCCGGGACGCAGACTTCCTCTGGATATCCGCACCTACGGCGGCGTTGTCCGGGATATTTTCCTTGTCGGCGTTCCGGTGGTCCGGATCGATGAGGTGAAGATCACCCGGTCTTCCGGAACCGCTCTCCACTTCGATGTCAAGATCGTCTCCGGATCGATAAAGGGGATGCGATACAGCGGAACGGACAGCGCCGGAGGGTCGGGGGGACGTATCGACGCCGATCAGGCGGAGTTCGACGTTTCCCTCTTCGTGAAATCCGCACCGGTCAACGATTCGGTGACGGGGGGAGAGGCCGGACGTTCCGAAGGGAAAGTTCTGCTGCGAAGCAAACGGACCGAGGGGATTCGGCTGACGCCGTCGGTTGCCTCACCGGCACTCTGGCGCCCGGGAGCTCCTGTTCTCTACAGTGCCGTCCTTCAGGTCCGCTACCGGGGGGCACTGCTCGACGAGCGGGTGATCAGTTTCGGTTACCGGAACGTTTCCTCGCAGGGAGGAGAGGTCAGACTGAACGATTCGGCGGTGCGGATGAACGGCGTTCTCTACATAGAGGATTCAAAAGAGTATGGCGTTTCCCTCTCGTACGAGCAGATGCGCCACGATGTGGAGGTGATCCGGGATCTGGGCATCAATGTCGTCCGTTTCACC
>CBFGQN010000700.1:0-2039 GCA_965650895.1 uncultured Ignavibacteria bacterium
GAGCAACAAGCTCCGTTCCGGACTGACGCTTCTGTCGATGGCGATCGGCGTCTTTGCCATTGTCGGCGTCGCCGCTGCGGTCGGAGCGCTCGACAGCACCGTCAACGAGCAACTCGTCTCGCTCGGACGGAACGATTTCGTCGTGCAGCGTGATCCGCCGGTGGAGATGGGGCACGATGCCCGTCGCCGCTCACGTCCGGACATCACGGTCCGGCAGGGACTTGCGTTGAAGGAGCGGCTGGAGTCGGCCGAGTCGATCGGCATCTTCACGCAGGTGCCGGGGAAGGGGGTGAAGTTCGAGGAGGAGAGTACCAATCCGGACGTGCTTCTCTATGGAGCCGATGAAGCCTTTACCACCTTTGTCGGATATACGGTGGAATCGGGGCGACCGCTCGATCCGGAGGATGTGCGGCTTGGTCGCGATGTGGTGGTGCTGGGGGCTGAAGTTGCATCCGAGTTGAACATCACGGCCGCCGATATCGGAAGTTCGGTCAGGATCGACGGTCATCGCTACGTCCTTGTCGGTCTGCTGAAGGCCAAGGGGGCGATGCTGGGTCAGAGCCAGGACAATCTTGCCGTTGTGCCGATCTCCAGTGCCTCGAAGTTCTTCTTCAACGAGTGGAGTTCTTCGGTCAGCATTATCGTCCGCGCCCGCAGCTCCGAACGTCTTGAAGAGACGATGGACGAGACGATCGGGATCATGCGGGCGGTCCGTCGTCTGGAAGTCATGCAGGAGAATAACTTCGAGGTGGTCTCACAGGCGGAAATAGTGGAGACCGTAAGCGGATTCACGAAGTACATCACCTTCTTCGGACTCTTCTGCGGCGTGATTGCCCTGATTGCCGCCGGAGTCGGGATTATGAACATCATGCTTGTGTCGGTGAAGGAACGGACGCGGGAGATCGGACTTCGCAAGGCCGTCGGAGCCAAGCGGCGGGATATCCTGACGCAGTTCATCATCGAAGCGGTCACCATCTGCCAGATCGGCGCTCTCGTCGGTATCCTGCTCGGCGTCCTCGTCGGTTTCCTGCTGGGGCTTGCCCTCGGCGTCTCCCCGGTCTTCCCCTGGTCCAGCATCCTGATCTCCACTCTCGTCTGTCTGGTAATCGGTATGCTCTTCGGAGCCTATCCGGCATGGCAGGCTGCGCGGCTGGACCCGATAGATGCGTTGCGGTATGAATAGGTGAAGGGGGTATAATGGGAGAGTGGGGATGGGGAACTTCCTGGAAGTCTTCTCTGTTTTCTCTCCGTCTTCCTGCCGGATCGGTTCGGTAGATTGATCCGGACAGAATAGCGGATACGGTTTTCAGTCAGCGCTAACTCTTTCTCCCCTCTGTTCGTTCTGGGAAGTGTATGAATGACTTTTTCGCTTCATATCTTCCCGGTGCATTGTACTTCCCCCCGTAATAGTTAGATTGAGACCGATTTTAGCGAATCATGCCGGTTTTTACCGTCAACAGAACAACTGCACCGGGATTCGTTAATCTGACGGAAAAGGCACAAACAAGTTCCCAGTTTCACAGTCATTGGAACCCTAAGCAGGAGGTTTCACGTATGAACGCAAAATTCAGAATCGGAATGCTTGCCCTTGTCATTGCAGGGTCATCATTCCTTGCCGGTTGCTCCTCAAAAATTACGGCGGAGCAGTTGGCGACATTGCGCCAGCTACGCGCTCAGGAGGCGCAATTGAAGAAAGACATCGAATCGAAGAAAAACGAGTTGAGTCGCCTGAGGAGCGAAGTCGATGCTCGCCAGAGGGAGGTGGACAACTGCAATACCCGCAAGCAGTTCGTGCAGAGCAAACTTGCCCAGTGGCCGAACGCATGGCCCGCCGGTTTGTTCCCGGATAACTAAGAGCGTATTGACTTCGAATTCTTGAACAGCATTAACAACTATCAGGAGATACTACAACCATGAGAACATTGCTGGCACTACTGGCATTTGGTCTTCTGGCGACTCCGGCCTTCTCGCAGACGAGGGTCGATCCGAACAAGCCGGACAGCCTGATCAAGCCGCTGCCGGGCGGTGGCGGCTTCAGT
>CBFGQN010000701.1:0-2037 GCA_965650895.1 uncultured Ignavibacteria bacterium
TGGAAGAAGTTGTTTCCCCCTCTGCTCGGGGTGCCGAATGCCGTCCTGACCAGACCACGGACTCCGAGGTTCTCCCACCGCATCGCTGTCGATGCATCCTGAATGCCTTTTGAACTGACGTCACCGTTGATGAACCAGGAGAGGTGGCGGAAATCCTGCCAGCGACCGATGGCGAATTCCGTCGGCGGGGTAAGGGGAGCGCCGCCGAGCGATGTGCCGGTGATCCTGTGGACAGAGAAGTTGCTCACCCCTGCGTTATCGACTCCCGACCCTGTGGTCTCGAACAGACCGGTCATGGTATAGGCGGGAATCTCGCCGAACGCATCTTGAAAAATCACGCCGACGTCGTATGAAGGATAGTAGCCGATATCGGTGATGATCGACGAGTTATCGCTTCCGACGGTCGACTCGAAGTTGGCGTTGTCGTGATCAAGCATCATAAAGATGCCGAGACTGGTCCCGGGAAAGGCCGAGGAGTTCGGCTTCCAGTCGAACTCCATCAGGATGTCGGCACCGTTATCGTATTCGTGCCGGGGCTTCTCCGCCACAAACCGCTGTGTGACGGTCAGTCCGAACAGATTCAGGTAGATGATCTCGATCGTATCCTGCGTCGGCGAGATATAAAGACTGTCGAACGGCTGGAACGGAACCTCTCCGTTCGATGTCTTCGGTCGTTCACCCCCGTTGCCGATAGGATCGACCGCATTGGTGAACCAGTTGACGAGGCTCCCCCTTGAAACCCGGAAGACGACGTTGGAGGTGATCGTCATCGCCGATCCTCCACCATTGTAGGTAAAGCGCTGTCCCCCCTGCTTCGAAAACCAGAACCGACCGCTCTTCTGATCGGCTTTAACGTCAATCGAGGCATAGCCGTTGTTGATCGTGAACAACTGCGCCGAGGCAACCGAGACGACCGAGCAGAAAAGGAGAGCCGGTAGAAGAATGCGGTAAACGATGTGCATGATGTATCTTCGGTTCATACGATAAATGCAGTAGTGGAACAGTTCGGCTTCCCCCCGCGGTTCGGAAGCGTTTCGGACAATTTACAACCGGGAGGATATTTCCGCTCCCCCTCCGGCACAATTGCCTCCCACCGTTTATCTGTGCGGCACAATCTCCGGCTTTCCGGCGAAGATCAGTTCAGCTCGAAACGCATGCCGACCAGGAACTGGAGTCCGCTCAGTTTCAGGGAATTTTCCCCATCGTTCAGGGCAGAGATAAGGGGAAGAGCGTATTGAATCCGGGGCCCTACCGTGATCCTCTTCCGGGGATTCGGATTGATCGGATCGTTATAGGTCTTGCCGACCCGGAACTCCGCACCGACCATCATGATCGCATCGAGCGTGACGCCCGAAGCGTCGTCGCGGCTTTCGGCTGCAAAGACCTTGGAGTAGGGATCGGAAGATTCCGCCTCGGAATAGTACACCTCGGAAAGTCCAAGCTCATTCAACTGGACTGTTCTCGAGACGATGTCCTTTTGATACTGGGTGCTCGATCCCAACAGCAGATTCACGCTGGTTCCCCCCCCGACATAGAGATTCTTGAACGGATAGAATTTCAGCGAAGGTTGTGCGAAGATATAGGAGAAGTTTGCCGTGCCGATGTTGTCGAAGCTGACCGCCGCGTTGACCGCCCCCCCCTCGGTCGCAATGCCGATGTTCTCCTCGGAGATATAGCTGCTGCTGATGTTCTTTGACTGATAGCCGAGGAGTCCTTCGAACTGGAGAACGTCATTGATCTGCTGGTCGTAGGCGGCCGAGACCAACAGGTTCAGATTTGCCCCCTTCTCGAACAGTCCGCACCCGGCCTGATAGATTCCCGATTGCCATGCAGAGGTAAAACCGATCTCGAAGCCGATACGCCTGTACTTGTCGGTAAAGTTAAGAGGGTTGTCTTCCTGGGCCGGGAGCTTCGGAGAGAATATCAGACCCGCAATGAGAGCAAGGAAAATCGAACCGTATACTCGTGATCTCATGGATATATTGTTCTATGGTGAAGTACCCTTCATCGACGATGGTACAGGACGCAACTGCCGCC
>CBFGQN010000702.1:0-2027 GCA_965650895.1 uncultured Ignavibacteria bacterium
AGGGGAGTTCGCGGAAAGTCTCCCGGCGAAGATCGAACAGGAACGCTCCGATGGCCGTGCCGACCAGCATAACGTCATCATCCAGAGGAAGCAATGCCGTGTAGCGATGCTGTCTTGTCCTGTTGGTGTTGTCGGTCGGCGGATGATAGTACTTCCTGATCTCCCCCGTCGCCGGATCGATGGAGGTAAGCGAACCGAAGGTTGCGGCCCAGACCCGTCCGTCGGAAGTCGAGGCGAAGTCCCGGACGATCCTGTCGCCGGAGGAAATCTCCTGCAGGTCGATCCGCCGGAACCGCTCGGTGCGCGGATCGAACCGGGCGCATCCCCCGTCGTAGGTTCCGAACCAGAGATCCCCTGCCGTATCCTCGCCGATAGCGATGATGAACTTTCCCGGAATCGACTCCGGATCGTCCGGATCGTTCAGGAAGCTCCGCCCCTCCATACCGGCCAGCCGCGTCAGTCCCCGCTGCGTTCCGATCCACACGAACCCGGTCCGGTCCTGATGCAACGCGTAGACCGCCTCAAGAGGGACATCCCCCCTGACCGGAGGAGGAGAGAAACAGGCGCGGCGGTGTTGTCGGTGTTCGGACATGATGTTGCGGCGCTATCTGATGGGTACGGGAATACCCGATTGATTTCTATCGAAAGGTTCTCTACCTTTGCCGGTGCTTGAAGCCCTCTATTATTCCATCAACACCTTGACATTGCAGAGGTACCCGTATGAAACAGACTCTCTTTCTCTTTTCCCTCTCCCTTCTCCTGCTTGCTCCTCCGACACTTTCGGCTCAGGACGAGAACCGGGCAAGCGAACTCTTTTCCGAATCGCTTGAGCTGGCCGAATCGGGAAATCTTCCGGCAGCGATTCTTCTGATGGATTCGGCAATTCGATTGAATCCCGATTCCCCCAACGCCTACTGGAATCTCGGCATCTGGTACGGAGAGGTCGGAGAATATATAAAAGCTCTGGAGACATGGCGGAAATACCGGTCACTGGAACCGGACGACTGGCAGGGGCGGGCAAAAGTTATCCAGACCTGTCAGGCTCTCGGCGATACGGCCTGTCGGGAGAAGGAACGGGAGGAGTTGTTCACGTTGTGGGAATCCGGAACCGACTCCGCTCTCTCATCAAAGGAGATGTACTGTCGGGATCAATTTTCCGTCGGCACAATGAAAGTCTTTGCCTTTGAAACGTTTGCCCCCTCCGGGGACCGGATGATTTTCTACACATTCTATCCGTTCGATTCTTCCGGCAATGCCGCTTCCCGTTTCTCGCTTGGAAGCTACGAGATGACCACACAAATGGCGCGTGACGTCGGCGAGATTGCCGAAGATGAGCGGATCTATCATCTCGATGAGTATGGCGGCAGCAACTACAGTCATGCGACGTGGGGTATGTATGGCTTCAAACCTTCCTATGAGGAAGTGAAGGGTTTCGTCTCCGCTGCTCTTGAAGGGCAGAACAAACCGATGAGCAGTTCGAGCCCTGTTCGCACAGAGACAGAAGAGGAAGAGAAATAGTCCGGAATGCAAAACCACCTTGACGTTGCTCGGCAAACGAGCGTCAAGGTGGTTTGCATTCCGCCGGGCCTCAGGCTCCCTGATGCTCTCACCCGGCTTCCCCCGAATCCTTCCGCCTGACTCCACACCCGATGTACTGTTTCAGATGAAAGCGGAGGGTTCGGGAAATCCGTTTGCTCCCTTCTTCTTACCTCTTCCTGCCTCCTCTACTGTTTGATGACCAGCACGTTGAACTTCTCCCCGATCGGCATATCCTTCGTCGTGTCGTCCAGATAGATCGTCCAGTTCGTCCCGTTCCACCAGACGCTGTAGCTGGTGCCTGCCGGGATGTAGGAGCCGTTGAACTGATGGGTCACCAGCAGGATATCGGAGCTTGCGGCTCCGGGATAGGAGAGATTGGTGATGTGGCTCCCTCTGCCGGTGTTCGTCTCCGAGGTCGTGTGAACGAAGGCCGTTCTGTCCGTCCCGCTCACCCTGATATAGCCGTTCTTCAGTTCCAGCGCGGTCCC
>CBFGQN010000703.1:0-2016 GCA_965650895.1 uncultured Ignavibacteria bacterium
TCGTGGAAGGAGTGGTCTCTCTTTGCCTTCCTCTGCATCTTCACCCACCCTCTGCTTGATACGCTGACGAACTACGGCACCCAGCTCTTCTGGCCCTTTACCGATTATCCGGCCGCCTGGGCTTCCATTGCGATCATCGATCCCCTCTATACGCTCCCCCTTCTCTTCGGCGTTGTCGCCGCCATGATCCTCCGCAAACCGGAACGACGCTTCCTCTGGAATCGTTGGGGACTGATTATCAGCACGAGCTATCTCCTGCTGACGATGGGGAACAAGCTCTACGTCGAGGCGGTCTTCAGAGCAGAGCTCGATCGACAGGGGATACCGTACGAACGGGTGATGACCTCTCCGACGGTGCTGAACAACATTCTCTGGACCGGATTTGCCGAAAACGACAGTGCGGTCTGGGTCGGCCTCCATTCGTTGTTTGACGGCGGGAAGGAGATCAACTTCCGGCGATTCGCCAAGGGGAATGATCTGCTTGCCGGAAGCATGAACGAACCGGCCGTCCGGAAGCTTCTCTGGTTTGCGCAGGGATATTATACCGTCAGTCAGTCGGGCGACACGGTTATCTTCCACGACATGCACGTCGGTCGGCGTGATGCCTTTATCGAGGATGAGGGACGGTTCATCTTCAGCTTCAGGCTTTTGCAGGATTCCGCCTCCGGTCGCTTTACCGAATTCCGATTGCAGGAGATGAGCTTTGATGTATCCGAAGAGACGTGGAACAGATTCTGGCGGAGGATATGGGGGGAGGTGCGATAATGGAGTATAGAAGAGATGATAAAGGATAGAACAGTCTGGCCGCCGTCGGACACTTGTCCGCCCGGACATTAACTACATCAGGAAAAACGAAGATGTCTGTCACAGTTGAATTCCGCACAAAAGCCGACGAAACGATCTGCGACCATCTCGATCAGATCACAACCGTAACTCCCGGGACGGAGGGATGCGAGGAGTGTCTGAAAACAGGAGACCCGTGGCTCCATCTGCGCATCTGCATGGTCTGCGGTCATGTGGGCTGCTGCGATTCCTCGATCAACAAACACGCCACGAAGCATTTCCATGCCACCGGACATCCGATCATGAAATCGTTCGAGCCGGGGGAGAAGTGGGGGTGGTGCTATGTGGAGGAAGTCTTTCTGCGTCCTGCCTGAAAATAGATGGAACCGGGATCGGGAAGAGAGACGTGAGCTCTCTTCCCGATCCCGGTTCTCCCGTTCAGTTGAGTGGTGTCTCGCTATCTGAGGATCACGATCCGTTCCACTACCCGCTCTCCTTCCGTCTCAATTGTCAGGAAGTAGAGTCCGGAAGGGATCCTTCCGACCCGGAAGTTCCGTTGATGTTCTCCTCGTTCTTCTGCTTGCGTCGCCAGTTCCATGATCCTGACTCCGTGTGTGTTGTAGAGAGCGATGCGGGGTGTCGCTCGGCGCGACAGTTCATAGTGGATTCGTCCCTCTCCGCGTTCGGTCAGTGATGCACTTCGAATCTGCACAAGATTGATAGCGGTACTTCTGTGGCCGGTTATGGTGCCCGACGTGGTATCGCTTGTATCGGCGGCCGGGAACTCGCGGTAGGCCATCAGTTGCGAGAAGGCGTTCGTTCCGTACGCGCCGATCTCTCCGGTCTCCGTATCGATTGCCCCCTCGATTACCACTCCCTCGAACTCCATGATCGGCATGGCCATCTGCTTCCAGTTCTTTCCCAGATCGTCCGTCTCGAACACTCCCCGTTGCGTCGCCAGGAAAAACCGGGAGGTGCCGGAGAGGGCCGTCACGCTCTGCGGTTCGGCGCCGCTGAAGGGGAGCGATGCGGCGGTCCAGCTCAGCCCCCCGTCGGTGCTGGTCGCCAGTCCGGCTGTTCCGGTCCCCTGGGCATTCCGGAAGAGAACCATCCCGTGCAGCGTGTCGGTGAAAGCGATACCGAGGGAATTGACCCCGGGGGTTGCATGCGGAGTCCAGGTCTCTCCCCGATCGCTCGAGCGCCATACCCTGCTCTGATTCGTGCCGAACCAGA
>CBFGQN010000704.1:0-2010 GCA_965650895.1 uncultured Ignavibacteria bacterium
ATGAGGAGTATCTCGATCCCGACCCGCTGGACGAACAGCTCCGGGCGATTTTAGGGGCCGATGTCGACGGTCGGGTTGCCGTGGTCAATCCGTTCGGTGCGATCCTGGCGCAGAACAAGCTGGCGATGGCCTTTCTCCACAAGGAGATCGATCGGTTCGGCAGTGAATCCCGCGAGGCGATCCGGGCGTACATCCCCCCCACGTTTCGTCTCAGCGAACTCGACCGTGATACGATCCTGCGGGAAAAGGAGCGTTGGGTGTTGAAAACCGATTTCGGGTGCGAAGGGGATGAGGTGATGATCGGTCCGCTTGCCGATCAGGATCACTGGGAGCGGATCGTCAACGATGCGATCCCCGAACGGTGGGTTGCACAGGAATATTTTGAAGCGGCGGCCGATGAGAACGGAATGGTTCCCAATTACGGTCTCTTCTTGATCGGCGGCAGGACAGGCGGTATCTTTACGCGGTTCTCTTCCGCCTCGACCGATTACCGGGCGATGACCGCACCGACGTTTGTCGAGAGTTGAGCGTTTTCCTTCTTCTGTCCCGTCCCTCCGATTCGGAATCGGATACGACAGAAGGGAGACCACCATTCGCCGCAGCGGAATGCAGGAAACGGAGCATCATTACCATCACAGTTTATTGAAGTTATTGAAGAACATGGACAAGGAATTTGAACGACAGGACGAGGAACGTCGGAACTGGTGGGAGGAATCGCTGACCCGTCGGGAAGCCGGGAAGCGTCTGGCCGCCATCGGCGCCGGTGCCGCCCTGCTGACTTCGGCAGGTGTGATGATCGGTTGCGGCGGCGAGGAGGAGTTCGACGATGCCGAGGCGGCCGCCAATGCAAAGGACGCCATCGATATCCAGAAGGAATCGGGCTGGAACGTCGGAGCCGACACGCAGTCTCTCTCCTTCCGCAACGCATCGCTGACCGACAGCAAGAATTCTCCCGACGGGTGGAAAGCCTATACCGATCCGGAAAAACTTCGTGCGGCCTGGAGTCCGTCGGAGACGACCAATCAGAAGTTCGTTTCGTCCGAACTGGTCAACGCACTGAACCAGCCGACGCTGAAGACTTCGATCCAGCCGGTCCACTCCCCCTCGATGGATGAGGCCTATGCGCGGGGACTCGGGATGAAGGAATTGCTGGAGCAGAGCAAGGAGCCCGGATCGACCGCCCTGATCGTCGATCTTCCCGGTCCGGAAGCGGTCGCCTACGCAGCCGCCCTCTCCGATTACGCCGACGTGGTCACCACGTTCGACAACTGGCCCCACCCGAACGGCGTGGTCCCGTCGCACGAAACGCTCGGTGCGATGCTCTACTACGCTCAGGAGGTCGAGGAGAACAAGAAGGAACGGAAAGCGGACGCTCCGACCGTCTTCGTGATGGACAGCAACCGGCTGACGCCCTACAAGGATGCCGCAGGTGCGTTCGACAATCGCTATATCGCCACAATGCCGACGGCGGCCAACCTGAAGTCCGAAGGAGTCAAGGGAGTGATTTACGCGACGCCGGACCAGACCAGAACACAGGAACTGGATGACCTGAACGAGGATTTCGTCGGCTATCGCGAGGCCGGCATCAACGTGACGATGATGCCCCTGACCGACTTCCAGCCGCCGAGTGCCGAGGCGGTTGCAGAACATGGCGCGGTGGCGGAAAGCTCGACAACGAATCGGACCTACTACTACGGAGGACATCCGTACTACAGTCCGTTCTTCTTCTCATACTACCCGATGTTCATTCCCTTCCGCTCGTATAACTATTCGGGGATGAACGCACCGTCGACGATCCGGAGGCCGAACTATACGCCGACCCGGCGACCGACCATGTTCTCCTCATCAACACAGGGGGGGCGGACAGGTATCGGCAAGCAGAAACCGACCGGATTCGGTCGCGTCTCTACCCGGACGGTAAACGGAAGGACGTCCTATACCAGCGCATCCTCTTCACGTTCGAGCAGCGGCTCGGGTCGTTCGGGATCGTTCGGAAGAAGCGGGGGGCGG
>CBFGQN010000705.1:0-2010 GCA_965650895.1 uncultured Ignavibacteria bacterium
GGGGACAGGGAACGGAGAACCGGATCAGACATGACGGGAAACGGGGTCTTCCTATCCGTTCAGACTCCGGATCCCCCACGTCAGATACGTGGCGAAGCAGACCCAGAGCCAGTAGGGAACCATTATCCGGGCGGCGGTTACGCTGACCCGACGGAAAGCGAAAATCGTCGCGATGATCGCGACGTTCAGCAGCAGGATCTCGACCAGCGCTCCGGTAAGACTGTGGAGGCCGAAGAAGATCCAGGACCAGAGGGCGTTCAGCAAAAGCTGCACCAGATACAGGCCCAGGGCAACGTGACGATCCCGCTTCGGCTTCCGGCTACGCCAGACAAGCCAGGCGGCAACAGCCATCAGGATGTAGAGGAGCGTCCAGACCGGACCGAACAGCCAGGCCGGAGGATTCAATGCGGGCTTCGTCAGCCCTTCGTACCAGAGTCCCCCTGCGAACATCCCCCCGAAGGCAGCCGCAGCCGCACTCAGCAGAAGGAAGAAGACAAGAGAAGGGATCGAGGAACCGAGGGACTGTTCGCTGCCCCGCCTTTTTGCTTCATTGATCATATCAATCAAACATCGTGCAGGAGATAATGATTCCGAAACGGGGAAGAGGGCCTTCCGGAAGCATGGAACTCTGACCCCCACTGTCGATGTTGAGAGACCCTGATTCTTATGTGGAATTATTGAATAAAGGAGAATGAAATCATGAGCATCAAAGTCAACCGCGCCGGCGTCGAGCACGCCGGGAGCCTGATCGGAAGCAACCAGTACGTCAAGGATTCCGACTGGTCGGAGGCACAGCCCTCGACCGATGACGAGAACGATTTCCTTGACCGTCACGACTGGGAGGAATACTCCAGATGGTTTCTTGCCGTTGATACCGACGAGAATCCGGAGACGAAGGGGCACTATATGTTCCCGTACGGCGATTTCCGTCGCCTGCATCGTTCCGGACTGGTTGCCGCAAAACAGCGGGCTGCCGAGTGGAATCACACCGAGGTGGAAAAGGCGGCCGACAATCTGCTGGAAGATGTCCCGGGGGAGTAGTTACTCCGGGACGTTCTTCTCTCATCCCTTCTCTCTTCCAACCCTGCAAGCGCATCATTCCGTCAATCTCCGTCTCCGGTTCGCTCCCTCAAGGGAGGGAACCGGAATCTTGCGCACGGTTTCCCTCTCTTCGATTCCCCTCTCAGAAAGCATGGCCGAATTTCACGAAGAGACCGAAGTCACGCTCCTCCGACTGCGTCACCGACAGGACCAGGACGTTGTGCGGCTCGACGAAGGAGAAGAAGAGTCCTCCTCCGTAGGTATGGTGCCACTCGTCGGATGTCTCTCCCTCAAGGTATACCCTGCCGATCTCGGCCAAGCCGGTGATGCCGACGGCTCCGGGAGCGATAAGATTGTGGCGAAACAACTGCACGCGCAGTTCCGAGGCCCCCAGAATCGCCATATCACCGGCAAACCGGTCGCTCTCATATCCGCGCAGCGACTTCTTGCCGCCGAGATAGGCCGCCTCGAAGTAGGGGAAGGCGGCCGAATCGCTGAAGATCTTCTTTCCGGCCACACGCAGCGCCAGCGTTGTCCGCTGCGGGAAACCGAACGTCAGATAGGTGCGGGCGTCGACCTCGGTGGTGACGTAGGCCGAACGGTTGTCCAGAAGTTCGGGCGTATACTTTCCGTTCAGCGTCACGTAGACCCCTTTCGACGGAGCCCGCGCCACATCCCGCGTATCGAAAACGACCCCGGCACGTCCGGCCACCAGAGCGGTGGGATCCACGCCGTACGGACGGAGCGAGTCGAGAATCGGACTGAGCGAGAGTTTCGTTCGCGTGTATGTCCCCTCGGCTCCGATGTAGGCGCGAAAGCTGCTCTCCTCCGGCACCTGTACATCGACCCGGGCCAGGAACTGACGCTGACTGATGTCGTAGAACCCCGCATCATCCAGCCCCTGATCGAAAGGTGTGTTGTTTCCCAGACCGAAGTAATTGAGGATTTCCAGTTCCAACGCCCACAGAT
>CBFGQN010000706.1:0-1999 GCA_965650895.1 uncultured Ignavibacteria bacterium
GCAGCTGCTGATCACGCGCGGCGCGCTGACCACGTTCTCGATAGCCAACGACGTGGCCAAATATTTCGCCATTGTTCCTGCCTTGTTTGCCGTAGCCCTTCCGGGACTTGATACAATGAATCTGATGCGGCTTGCCGGACCGGAATCGGCCATCCTCTCGGCCGTTATCTTCAACGCTCTGGTCATCCCCCTGCTGATCCCTCTTGCACTTCGCGGCGTTACCTATCGGCCCATCGGTGCGTCGGCTCTGCTGCTGCGGAACCTGATGATATACGGTCTTGGAGGGATCATCTTCCCCTTTGTCGGAATCAAGGCGATCGATCTGGTGATCAACATCTTTCTGTGAGGAAAGGACAGCCTCCTGAACTGATGCGGAAAGCCCGTTCGGAACAGGGGTGACAAGACGATACAATGGAGAATGCACGATGAATTCTTTCCGCTCGATTCTCGTTCTCGGAGTCTCAACGCTTCTGCTCTTCGGCGTCGGTTATCCTTTGCTGATGGTCGGCACCGGACAACTGGTCCCCCGGGCCGCCGCCGGACTTCCAATCCATCGGAACGATACCCTTGTCGGATTTGAGAATATCGGACAGGCGTTCAGCTCTCCCCGATACTTTCACGGCAGGCCGTCGGCGGTGGGATACAATGGAATGGGGACCGGCGGCTCAAATCTCGGCGCGTCGAATCCGGAGTTCCATCGGCAGATCGAAGATCGCATCCGGGTTCTGCTTGAGAATAATCCCGGTCTGCATCAGGAGGATATTCCGGCGGAACTGATCACCGCTTCGGGGAGCGGGTTGGATCCGCACATCTCGACCGAAGGGGCCATGCTGCAAGTTGGCCGTATTGCCCGTGCCCGAAGTCTTCTGGAAACAACGGTGCGTGCGCTGGTTGTACGGGAGACCGAGGGGCCCTTGCTCGGGGTCTTCGGACCGGGGAATCGCGTCAATGTCCTCAGGCTGAATCTGGCGCTGGACGACCTTGAGAATCCCGGCGGAGAAACTAAAGAAGAACAATCGGTATCGGAGTGAACGATGCGTCCAACGGAAGTTAGAGTTCGAGTCGCGGCATTCCGCCTGTGCTTGAGTCTTCCGTTTGTCCTGCTGAGCGGAGCTTCTTCCCTCAATGCCCAGCAGGATGCGGACAGCTCATCTCTTACGGTTGGAGCATCAGTCGATCTCTTTTATGCCGATTACTTTCAGGATGATGCGTCCGATTCCGGCCGGTTCAGCGGAGGCGTTTCTCCACGCAACAGGCAGTTCGGACTGAATCTTTTGCAGGCGGGACTTCTCTGGCGGGAAGGGGCGTTCGAGGGAGAAGCTGTTGTTCAGGCCGGAGATATTCCCGCTTCGTCGTGGTCGCCGGAATTCCCGATGATCGGGAAAGCCGTCATAGGTGCCCGGCTGGGAGAGCATTTCAGAGTCGATGCCGGTCTCTTCCCGACACACATAGGAGTGGAGGTCCCCCAGCCCGGCGCCAATCCGCTCAGCTCAATTGCCGTCGTGACAAACTTCGAGCCGTTCTATCAGAGCGGGCTTCGCTTCGGCTACAGCGCCGGGTCAATCGATCTGCAATTACACCTGTTGAACGGATACAACACATTTGTCGATGCCGATGAAAACAAGGCGGCCGGTCTGTACCTTGCATGGAAGCTTTCGGACGGATTTCGGCTCTCCTATGCCAGCATTCTGGGGAATGAACGTTCGGGAGCGTCGCCCGGTTCTTCTTTTCGAACCTATCATAACCTCGGCCTTGTCTATCGGCCGACCGAGCCGGTGGAAGTCATAGCAGGCTTTGATGTCGGCACGGAGAATGGAACCGGGGAGCAGAGCCCGGTCCTCGGGGGACTGATGACCGTGCGGTTCTTTCCGATTCCGGACTGGAGTTTCATTTCCCGTCTTGAATTCTTTCGCGATCCTGACGGGATTCTTGCAGGGGAATCGATTGCAGGTGGGGGAAGGGGGCCGGAACTTTATGGAGTGACGGCTGCGGCGGAATA
>CBFGQN010000707.1:0-1998 GCA_965650895.1 uncultured Ignavibacteria bacterium
GTATCTTCCGGCGTTCCGAACCCGGCGAACTGCCGCATCGTCCAGACCTTTCCGCGATACATGTTCGCGTGGATGCCCCGCGTGTAGGGATACTGTCCCGGAAAGCCGAGTTTGTCGGTGTAGTTCCAGTCCTTCAGATCGGTCGGCTCGTACATCGTTTCGACCTTCTCGCCCGAAAGGCTGGTGTGCTTCCACCCGGTCTCTTTCGACTTCTCCAGATCGTTCCGCCAGATCTGCCGGGCCCGGTAGAACTCGAAGCTTAACTGCTCCTCGCCGTGATGCCCCTGTGTCTCGTTGGTGGAATGTCCGTTCGTCGGAGTGCCGTTCGTTTCCATGGTACTCTCCTCTATGATAGTGTCGTGATTGATAATCGCAATCGCGGATCGTCCGGTCTCTGCAATTCCCGTATGTCGGCGGCAGGACGGACCTCACCTTTGAAATCGGGGTCAAAATACGGAAGAGCCGGGGAAATAGTGGGTTACGGGGTGTGGCGGGTCGGGGAGGGGATTTGTGCCGTATATCGGTTCCGGCGATCCGCTGAAGGAATACGATGTCCGAGGAAAGGCAAAGCAGGGGAGATGGGGTCGTCGTATGGCGGCAAAGATTCGAAGGCTTCCAAGTCTTTCTTCTACCGGATACTGAGAGAAGGATATGAAGCGCCGATAGAGCATCCGACCTGCATGCCTCTCTTTACCGCCGAGCGACTGGAGCAATCGGCAGGTAGAAGATCTGAGAACGTACATCGAGTTGGGAGTGGAGTAGCGAGAAGAGAGGGCATTAGCTCGGCGTTACACTGTGATCCGGATATCGCCGATCCGAATTCTCCAGTCAGGGCAACGGCTTCCGTATCTCCGCATTCCACAATCTTATCTGCTCAATGACGGTATCGGGATCGGGAATCGGCCTCTTCTCCTTGCGTGCAGTCTCAAGCCAGAGATCAATTATCAATTCCAGTTCTTCGATGCACTCTTCAACGGTTTCACCCTGGGCCATACAGCCGGGAAGTGAAAGGATCCCGGCAACAAATCCTCCCTCATCGCAGGGATAGAAAATAACCGGGCAGCGATGTGTGGTCATGTCCATAATTCAGTGTGTCTCTTCAATGATTCGGATCAGTAGCCGCACGTAGACTGATTTAACCCGATTAGTGTGTGTCGGAACTACAAATATTATTCAGCCTCGTTTGAAAATGAGATGGTTGCCTGAAACCCGCTCAGACTTCTAAAAAAACACCCGCCGGTCACAGGCGACCGGCGGGCATTTGAATATTCCCTTCTGTCTTCTCTTCCCCTTACGGGAAAATCCCCAGCTCCATATACGCCGTACCGATCTTGTTGATCGAGACGAGGAAGGCGGCGGTCCGCAGGTCCTTGATCCGGCGGTTCTGCCGGTAGGTGTCCACGATCTCGTAGTAGGCGTTGATCATCGTCTCCTCCAGTCCGGAGTCCACATAGTCGGCCTCGTCGGCTCCGTGGATGAAGAGGTCCCGCTCCACCTGCGAGAGCGAGTGTCCGGTCACCTTCTCCATCATCGTGACGATCCGCCGGTTTGTCCCCTCCTCATGCCGTTTGCCCATGCGCCCGAACCGGACGTGGGCGATGTTCTTCAGCCACTCGAAGTAGCTGACCGTCACACCTCCGGCATTGACGTAGATATCCGGCAGCATGTGAATGCCCCGCTGCAGCAGAATCGCCTCGGCGTTGGCGCTGACCGGACCGTTGGCCCCTTCTGCGATCATCTTTGCCTTGATCCGTTCGGCGTTCTGTGAGGTGATCTGATTCTCCAGAGCGGCCGGGACAAGAATGTCGCACTCATACTCAAGCAGCTTGTTCCCTTGCTTGATGTTCTTCGCCTTCTTGAAATTCAGAATCGAACCCGACTCCTTCCTGTGCTGGAAGACCTCGTCGACATCCAGTCCGTTCTTGTCTTAGATTCCCCACTCGTACTCGGCGATGCCGATGATCTACAAGATCGCGGGCGTCTGGGGGAATCACGAAG
>CBFGQN010000708.1:0-1996 GCA_965650895.1 uncultured Ignavibacteria bacterium
CCGGGTGGAGATCTGGATCGACATGTATCCCTTCCGCGACCGGTTTCTGGTCAGCAGCAAGCGGACCGATTTCCGGCTGCAGAGCGACACGAATATTTATGGTCTGATGATCGATCTCGGCGATCTGGCCGATGAAGCGCCGGACGTCAAGGTTTCGACCACAAATCTTTTCGACGAATCGCAGACCAGGGCGACCTCGAAGGTCCGGGCTTTTGCCGCCCGGCGGGACAGCGGGTGGGCGCTGAAGGTGCGGGTTCCGTTCAAGCTTCTCGGTTACGAGACCGCACCCGTAGACGAATCGATGCTGCTGGAGATCGGATCGACCGTTGTGGTCCATGACCTTGACAACCCGTGGCGACCGGACGAGGTGACGGTGATGGCCACCAGCAACAATTTCGACAACACCAAGCCGGCCACATTCGGCTCGCTTGTCATCGTCCCCTCGTCGCTCCATTACGGCGAGTCGGAGAATATCTTTATGGGAGAGGTGAAGGAACGACTTGAGGAGATCGGATACTGAAACGATGATGACCGCAGACCAGATAGCCGAACGCTACCAGGAGGTCCGCAACCGTGTCTCCCGGGCATGCCGACGTTCCGGGCGAAATCCTTCGGAGGTGACGATTGTCGGTGTGACGAAGGGACATCCGGCGGAGATCGTTCGCCGGGCGCTCTCGGCCGGTATCGTCGATCTGGGGGAGAACTATGTGCAGGAACTCGTCGAGAAGCAGGAAGAGCTTGGCGCAGAGGTTGAAGAACTCCGGTGGCATTATATCGGCCACCTTCAGCGGAACAAGGCGAAGTTCCTGGCTTCGTTCATCCACATGATCCACAGCATCGACTCCGAACGCCTTGCACTGGAGGTGAACAGACAGGGGGAGAAGGAGGGACGGAAAATTCCGGTTCTGCTCCAGGTCAACACTTCCGGTGAGTCCTCCAAATTCGGCTGCTATCCGGGGGGAGCAATGACGATTGCCGAGCGGATCGCCGAAATGGAATATCTCGATCTGCGGGGTCTGATGACCCTGGCCGCCTTTGCCGACGATCCGGAAACGGTCCGCTCGATGTTCCGGCTTCTTCGCGACACCCGGAATCTGATCAACGACCGGGTCGGTCTGGAACTTCCCCACCTTTCGATGGGGATGACCAACGATTTCGAGGTGGCCGTTGAGGAAGGGGCGACAATGGTGCGGATCGGGACGGCGATTTTCGGGGAGCGGGGGTAGGGGTACAGGAGGCGAGGGGTACGGGAGAGGGGAGTGTGTGTTTGAGTCTGTTCGGGGGGGAACCTTTCACTATGCTTTTTCGTCATACCAGGCTGAGAGATTGTTCTTTCTTTCCATAACCTAATCCATTCAGCATGAAACAATACTTGTTCGGACGTACGCTTCTTCCGATGCTTGCCGTTGTTCTGGCGGTTTCGGTCGTGCAGGCCGATCCGCCGGAACCGAAACCCGTAGGGGAGAATGTCCCCTTCCAGTCAATGACACTCGATAATGGTCTGGAAGTGATCGTCATCGAGGATCACACCGTCCCCCTGGTCACCGTCGATATCGTCGTCCGCAACGGCGCCTTTACCGAGCCGGATGAGTTTGCGGGACTTTCGCATCTCTACGAACACATGTTCTTCAAGGCGAACGCCGCCTATCCGTCACAGGAAGCCTTTATGGACCGGGTAAAGGAACTCGGTATCTCCTACAACGGCTATACCTCCGATGAGATCGTCAACTACTTCTTCACGTTGCCGAGCGGCAAGCTGAGGGAAGGGATGGAGTTCATGGCCAACGCGATCATGACGCCGAAGTTCGATTCGCAGGAACTGATCAAGGAACGGCAGGTGGTGCTCGGCGAGTTCGACCGGAACGAGGCACAGCCGCAGTTCGTTCTTCGCTACGCACTCGATTCGGCTCTCTGGATGCCCTACGTCAGTCGCAAGCAGGCACTCGGGCAGCGGCCGGTGATCAACACCGCCACGGTGGAGAAGATGGAGATGATT
>CBFGQN010000709.1:0-1984 GCA_965650895.1 uncultured Ignavibacteria bacterium
TACGGTCCCATCTCCGGCCGCGAGCATCATCCTCGACAGGAACTCCATACACTGGATGAGTACCGGAAACGGCACGCCTTCTACAAGCTCGATTCCGATCTCCGCAGGCTCCATGCACGTCACCCGTTCATCGCCATCTGGGACGACCACGAAATGATCGACGACTGCTACACCGAAGGGGCGCGCCTCCACTCCGATCCGGAAGATGGCCCCTGGAAAAAACGGAAGAGAGGGGCGGCACTCGCCTACTTTGAATGGATGCCGGTTCGCGAACCCGAGGGAGAGAACCGACGCCGCATCTTCCGCTCGTTCCGCTACGGCGACCTTGCCGAGATCATCATGCTCGACACGCGGCACGAAGGTCGGGAAGAACAGATTGAGAGCAGCAACGATCCCCACCTGTTCGATCCGGACAGATCGATGCTCGGGAAGGAACAGTTCAACTGGTTCCTGAAAAGACTTGCCGGATCGGACGCCCGGTGGAAGCTGGTCGGCAATCAGGTGGTGATGAGCCATATCCGGGGCGTGCGGAATCTGGATGCGTGGGACGGATATCCGGCAGAGCGGGACAGAATACTGGGATGGATCGGGAAGCACAGAATCGAGAACGTCATCTTCCTGACCGGCGACGTGCATATCTCGATTGCATCGAACATCGCACGCCGTCCGTTCGACAGAGAAGAGTATGACAAGGTCAGCGGAGAGGGCTCGCTCGCCGTCGAGTTCACCGCGCCGAGCATCGCCTCGGCAAACATGAACGAACTGCTGAACCTTCCTCCGCGAAACTACCGCACGATCATCGCCGAGCAGGGACTCTACATGCTGAACGCCCACGTGAAGATGGCCGAGCTGGACAATCACGGTTATTTCCTCCTCGATTTGCAAACCGACCGTGCCCAAGCCGACTGGTTCTTTGTGAAGACGATCGCACAGCCGGACAACCGGGAACGATGGTGGAGTTCGTGGATGGTGCGGGATGGAAGAAGTCGTCTGGAGGAAGTCGGGAGTCCGTCCGAGCCGATCACCAGACCCGAGATACCTGCACTGACCGAATCGTCGGCTCCGACTGCAGCGGGACCGGCTATCCCGGCGGCCCAGTAGTTTCCTGGTTGATAGAACCCTGGTGTGCCTTTGTGTCCTTCGTGTCTTTGTGTTTTTCTTACCACAAAGGCACGAAGGACACAAAGAAACCACCAAGATTATCAATGTCCGCAGCGAATCGGATCGGCCTTCCGGTCGACCCGGCATTTAGCCGAATCACTGAATCCGGCGATGCGAAGGCACTTCCCACCGAAGTAATTTTCAGATGCCGGTTGCAAGAGCATCGGACTTCATCGTCAAGGCATCGTTCTCCACGCAGGCATCACAACCTGACGTTGCTTCTCATACGCCGATGACACCGAACACGCACGTCCGGCATCTTCAACATTTCTTTTACACACAGGAGATAACGTAATGGCGGCAAAGAAGACCTCCGTCGGCAGGCTGATGAAGGGACGGAACAAGTTCGACCCCCAACTCAACTTCATTCTGAACCTGGGGGAGAAAAGGGTTCGCACACAGTGTCGTGCCGAGTTCAAACGGTTCCGGGATGAAATTGCGCAGATCGAAGACCTATCGCTGAAATCGGCGGATATGAAGTCCGCAAAGGAACGGAATGCAGTCGAGAAGAAGATCGGCGATGCGCTGGAGAGACTTCCCGCCTCCCTCTTCCACAGCGTCTACTTTCCCGACGACGACGTTCTGAAGGAAGCCCTCCCCGCATCGAAGGGGAAACTGCGCGAGCCGTTCATTTCCGGATTCATCAAGGGGCAGTTCAACGAGAAGGATCTGGCAAGACTCGGCATCACGTTGCGGCAGCGGGCAGGGGATGTCTGCACGGCGTACATCCCTCTGAAAATCCTTCCGCAACTCGAAGGGATGGCCGGCATCGAGTATGTGGAGCTCTCCCGTCCGCTCCGGCTGGACCTGAACAACTCCCTCC
>CBFGQN010000710.1:0-1969 GCA_965650895.1 uncultured Ignavibacteria bacterium
AATCCGTAGAATTCCATGGGTTTAACAAACTGAACGGAGGTTTCTCCTGCACAATCCCGAGTGGTTGCCTGCGAGAAGTCTCCTTTCCCTTTTTGTCCTGTTCTCTTTTCTCCATGCCGTCTTTCATCAAGACACTGCGGTTGCCGGACGTGCGACCGCTTCGCGGCTCTCTTGCCGCAAAAAGAATATATGGTCAGAAATCAGAAGGAGGATTTGCAACGTGAAGAGAACGTAAAGGCGGATCGATAAACATCCACAACAGATTCCGTTCTTGTTATCAATGTCTGTTATCAATTCGTTATATCGCTACACCTAATTTAACTCTGATTAATAATGAACAGCAAAAGACTTATATATCCGGTACTCCTGTTTTTCCTGACGCTGCTGATCCCGGGCGCGTCGGCATGGTGTGAGTTGTCGGACTACACATTTACTACTGCTACCGGGACTCCTGTGAACATGTCCGATGCAACGCAGGCAATGGGACCGGGCATCGACAACGAAAACGCGGGGACGTTCCCGATCGGCTTCACATTTACTTTTGACGGTGCTTCCTACACCGACTTTTCGGTCAGCTCGAACGGGTGGATCACACTCGGGCCGACCACGCCGAAGCGTGGAGATCAGTCGAACGCATTCGACGAGAAGGCCTCCTACCCGGTCATCACTCCTTTCTGGGACAACCTGCTGACGACCGCCGACGCCGACGGTGGTATCTACTACAAGACCGAGGGGCTGCCGGGAGAGCGGGTGCTGACGATCGAGTTCCGGATGGAGCACGCCAACCGGGACGTCAGCGGACCGTACTATTACCAGCTTCGTCTGCACGAGGGATCGGACAAGATCGAGTTCTTCTACATCTCGATGCCATCGAACGCAAAGACCGGGGGGACGATCGGAGCGGCCGTCTCTGAGAAGAATTTCGCGAGCATCACGCCGGGCGATCCGGCCACGATCAGCTCGAAAGAGGCCAACAACACGATTAACCTGAAGAACATTACGCTGGCGGACAACACGCTCTACACGATTCGTCCCTGCGAGCAGGATCAGATCGGCATCGCCGGCGATCCGGCACAGGGAGGGACTGCCGGAATGGGGAACGGTGATCTGCTGATGAGCCGTATCGAGGTGATGCGGGGAAGTTCCGTGGAGCTTCAGCCTTTCACCGTAAATCTCGGCCCGAAAGCCTGCGAGTCCCGTGAGTTTTCCTACCGGATCAGCGGACCCGATGCCGGGAGCTACAACATCACACCGGCAAGCGGAAAGCTCGGTGAGCGGGAGTCGAACAGGCCGACGGTGACGTTTGCCCCGATGAAGACCGGAGTGAACGACGCAACACTCACGGTGACCGACGATAACGGCTTCGAGCGTTCCTATCCTCTTGCCGCCGTCGGCGTGACGCGGCTTGAGTGGATCGGAAACGCCGGACAGGGAGGGACGGAGAAGATGGCCGATGGCGATGTGCTGCTGGAGAATCAGGAGGTCCGTCGCGGAGAGAGCGGAACGTTCCGTCCCTTCTCGATCGGCAACATCAGCAAGGATGGGAAGGCCGGTTCGACGGAGATTACCTATCAACTGATTGATCCGAGCGGACAGTATGGGATCGACGTCACGTCGGCTGACCTGAACGGAGGGGAGATATCGGAGCCGACGATCACGTTCGAGCCGACCGGCACAGGATATCAGACCGCGCAGCTCGTGGTGACGACCGAGGATGATGTCCGGACGTTTACGCTGCGCGCCTACTCGCTTGCCCCTGCGGCCACGTTCTCGGTTGAAGGGGGACAGATTCATTCGGGGAGTCCGCTCTTCCGGAACGTCCTCACCTGCATTGCCTCGCCGACCACCTACAAAGTGACGGTGGCCAACATCAACCGGATGGATTTTGAAATTACCGGAAGCGAGTTCTTCGCCACCGAGTCGCAGATTCGCCAGGGGGCGCCCCGCTATCCGATCGCTTCGGACGGGT
>CBFGQN010000711.1:0-1963 GCA_965650895.1 uncultured Ignavibacteria bacterium
AACGCCGACGGCTATCTCCTGAGCGTTGCAAGGGCCGGGACAGAGCAGGAATTCGTCTGGAACTACGGACTCGGAATTCCCTCGATCTCCGTCGAGCGACGGGACGGCTCCGATGCCTTCTACTACATCCACACGCCGGGGGGACGTCTGCTGGCACGGGTTGATGCCCTGACGGGTGAGAAGAAGTACTATCATTTCAACGAGTCCGGATCCGTGCTCTTTCTCACAGATGAAGAGGGATCGATCACGGCAAGCTACGCCTACCTTCCCTACGGATCACTTCTCGACAGTCAGGGAGAGGGAGGGAACATATTTACCTTCGGCGGAGAGTACGGGACGATTTCGCTCGGCGGAGACCTCTACAACATGCGCGCCCGCTGGTACGACGGATCGGTCGGCCGCTTTCTCTCACCCGACCCTCACCGGTCGACCGCTCCGAAGGAGATCAATCCGTATCAGTACACCGCAGGAGATCCGATCACCTACGTCGACATCGACGGGATGACCAAGCGAAACTGGAATATGGACGTGCTGATCTCCGATGACAAGGGGGAGTTTGAACTGCCCCATGTTCTCCACACCTACACTTCACTCTACATGCGGAAATTAGCACGTGAATTAAGGATTAAAGGACGGGATCCCTCCGATCGGCTCTACTCATACGGGATGATGGTGTTGGGGCTTGCAATGTCTCGCAGGGAAGATGAGAACGGGAGCGAGGGATTCCAGCCGAAGCAGAGTCGGATCGTCGAGGAGACCCTCGCCATGTGCAGTGCCGGACTGTCGGAGCATATCCGGAATAACTTCCCCATCGGCAGTTTTCTTCCACAGCATCCGTTCGCTCTGACCACAATTCCGATTGCCGGAACTGACTTGTATGAAGTGGACATCCCACTGACGGACGAACCGGTTACCGCAGGGGGAGCGGCAATCGCCTCGGGCGGAGCAGAGGGGACAAATGTCGGGAAAGGAAAGGAACAAGCGAGACAGCCGAAGCAACCGAAGGCTCCGCAGACGACTCCCGGCGCCCCCCGGGAAGGGAACCGTGCAAATCCACGGCAGACCGAACAGGCATCGGTCTTCTGGGCATGGCTTAACGGATTCTGGGAGGGCTTCGGTGATCTCGAGTATCTGTTACGGGGAGGTGGGCAATGAAACGCAGATCAGTGAACAATACGTCCGGAGTATATCCTATGAAGAAGCTCGTATACGTCACGTTCTTCCTTCTCCTGTGCGCAACGGCAGATCCTCACGCTCTTGTGGCCGAGACCTACGAGTATGACGATGCGGGCAGGCTGGTCAAAGTCGTCTACGACGACGGCTCATCGGTCAGCTATCGCTATGATGCCGCCGGGAACATCCTGAGCATCATCATCGACGCTCCGTCCGGCGTTGACGTGGAAGAAGTGACGGCGAAGCGTGAGCAGACACTCCGGATCGCACCGAACCCCGGCTACGGTCGGGTCGGCATCGAAGTCGGAATTCCGGAGCGATCCCGCGTGGAACTGTCGATTCTGGACGAGCGGGGAGATGACATCATCCGGCTGCTTGAGGAGAACAGAAACGCCGGGAACCTTGTGGTTGCCTGGAACGGTACGGATGAACGAGGAAGAAAAGCGGCGAGCGGGTTCTATCTGGCACGACTCCGCATCACCGACGACGCAGGCATCGTTCGCGAATCGGTTGCACACATCATTCTTCTTCGCTGACTTCTCACCCTTCTGCGATGCACACTGCGGAAGAGAAGACACGACAATAAGAGTCCACGTCCGGAGCGGGCGGAATGTTGCGGATTCGCCTGCCGACCGAACCTCCGCCTGCTCTTCGGGCGTTTTTCCATCAGGGGTGAGCTTTGAGCGGTCAGCTTTCAGCTTTGAGCAGTCAGCTTTCAGCTTTGAGCAGTCGGCTTTCAGCTTTGAGCAGTCGGCCTTCAGCTTTGAGCAGTCGGCCTTCAGCTTTGAGC
>CBFGQN010000712.1:0-1963 GCA_965650895.1 uncultured Ignavibacteria bacterium
ATGATATAGATGAGCCGAGGGTGTTCCGGAGACGGGCACTCTCGGCTCATCTCCATTGCAAAACGGAACGACCGGGCTTGATATCCCGGCTCTCCTTCTTTGATCCACACTCAGAATTGGAATGCACATCCATTTATGAACATGAAACCGAATACGATACTGCGATTTTCTCCCTTCATTTTTCTCTCTTTCCTGCTCGTTCTCTTCACAGCCTTCCGACCCGAACCGTCAGTCGTTTCGCATACGGATCAGGGGCGGGCTCTTTATCTGAAGGGGATTGATTCGTTGACGGTGGCAGTCGAGGAATTCAACAAGGCTCTCGCAGACCTTGATAAAGATTCCGAATCGTTCCGCCGGGCCTCCGCCGCCTTCGTCAATGCGCGATTGCAGTTCAAGCGGATCGAATTCCTGGTCGGCTACTTCGACTCCCACGCGGAAAACCGTCTGAACGGCGCACCGCTGGAGAAGGTGAACGAAAGCGATCTGCAGCGGTCGATTATCAGCCCTGAAGGGTTTCAGGTGATCGAGGAGATACTGTTCGGAGAAGATGCGTTGCAGGAGAAAGGAGAATTGCTGGAACTGGGCGAACGACTCCGCTATCGTGTCGGGACCATGCGGACGTTTGCCGAGCGGGTAGCGATCACCGACCGTTATCTTTTCGAGGGGATGCGGGAGGAGATTCTGCGGATCGCACTCCTCGGACTGACCGGATTCGATTCTCCGGCTCTCGCAAATTCGATTCCCGAAGCCGAATCTGCGTTGCGTGGAGTTGAGGACGGGTTCCGCCTTTACTTCGCCGATCTCGAACAGGCTTCCCCTTCGCTGGCCTCACAGCTTGAATCGCAGATCGACGACGCTCTCGACTATCTGAAGGAGAACTCCGATTTCGACACGTTCGACCGGCTTGCATTTATCCGCGAACATGCCGATCCGATCTACGCCGATCTGCTTGCGGCTCACTATGCTCTCGGCTTCCGGACGTTTGCCGAAGTCTCTCCCTACACCCGTCCGGTACGCTACGAGGCGGCGAGCATCTTTTCTCCTGATGGATTCGATCCCTTCTTCTACTCTCCGGATCCGAGTGATGCGCGGCATGAGGGGCGCGTTGAGTTGGGGAGGGTGCTCTTCTTCGACCCGATCCTCTCAAAGAACGTCCGCCGCTCCTGCGCCTCGTGTCACCATCCGGAGAAGGCGTTTACCGACGGACTGAAAAGAAATCTGGACATCACCGGAGAGGGACGTGTCGGAAGGAATACGCCGACGCTGGTCAACACGGCCTTCCAGAGTAAGTTCTTCTGGGACGGAAGGATGGAGCATCTGGAACATCAGATCGAGAACGTTCTGCTGAACCACTCGGAAATGCACATGACGTTCGAGGAGATCATCGCGCGGTTGCGTCGGAGTCCGGAGTATCGGAGGATGTTTGCCGATGCGTACAGCGGCATGACCGACACGGCGATCACCAAGTACGGCATCACGCGGGCGCTGGCATCCTACATGCGGACGCTTGTGGCGATGGACTCGGAGTTCGATCGGTATGTGCGGGGGGATCTTCAGCACATCGATCCTGCGGTGAAGCGGGGATTCAATCTGTTCATGGGGAAGGCTTCATGCGGGACATGTCACTTTGCCCCCCTCTTCAGCGGTGTCGTTCCGCCGAAGTATCTGGAGACGGAGACGGAAGTTCTCGGGGTGCCGGAGACTCCGGACACGCTCCATCCCGTTCTCGATCCCGATCCGGGACGGTTCGATGCACGCCATGATGTGATCTACCGCAACTCCTTCAAAACGGTCACGGTCAGAAATGCCGAGCTGACTCCACCCTACATGCACAACGGCGTCTTCGCAACGCTGGAAGAGGTGATCGATTTCTAAGACCGGGGAGGAGGTCTCGGACTCGGTCTCGACTTGCCGAATCAGACGCTTCCCCCCGACCGGTTGAATCTGACGGCCGAGGAGAAAC
>CBFGQN010000713.1:0-1961 GCA_965650895.1 uncultured Ignavibacteria bacterium
CCGGGCCGATGCGTTTCGCGGTGCCGGTCGATCATACGTGAGCCGATCGATCCAAGCAGGAGAATCGGCAGGATGAACAGACCGATCTGCAGGAATGTCCCCAGAAAGGTCTCCAGCCAGAGAGCAATCGGTCGTTCGATAAAATATGACTGAAAGAAGTGACGGAAGACTTCCCACAGAAAGAAGAAGAGGAGAGCCAGTCCGTAGGTTGCCGGAAGGAGCTTCCGGAAGGAGATGGGTTCTTCTTCAGTGCTTCGCGAAAGTTTCAGAAGCGACCGGCGCTTCACTGACGTACTGACGAGTCTCTGTTGCCTGCTCTCCATGCGTTCACTTGGCGGAAATCCCGTTGCTCCGTGGTTATCTTTACGGAGAATATCTGACGGTACCGGTATAATACAGCGATTTGATGATTCGCCACTATCTGACATTTCAACGACAGGCTGAACTTCTGAACGAACATTTTGCCGACTGGCGATTCGATTCCTGCTGGTCGCAGGAAAAGGATCGTCTCTACATGCGGTTCGTCAGGGGGGAGGAGAACAGCTTTGTCGAAATCTCGCTCGATTTGCGCTTCGGCTACGGGCTTCCGCTTCAGGAGGTTCACCGGGCGAGGAAGAATACCTTCGATCTCTTTTCCGAACTTGCCGGACGGCGACTTCTGGAGGTTGCCCTGCACGATCTTGAACGGGTGATGCGATTCCGGTCTTATACGGAAAGGGATCGGGCAATGTGGTTCGGACGAAGGGGACCGAGGTCGTCGATTCCTTTATGAATCTGGGGGATGAATACGATCCGGTGCTGAAGGGAGAGGAAGATGACGAGATCATCGGGCGGGAGGAATTGATCGGGAAAATCCGCTCATCGGACAAGCCGTTGCGTATGGCTCTTTCCTCGGCGCTCCGGCGACTGGGACACCCCCTGATCGCGGAGGCTCTGTGGCGTGTCGGTCTTCCGGAAGATGTTGTGACCGATACCCTCAACTCCGGAGAGCTTGAGCGTCTGCTCGACCAGGTGGATTACCTCTACGAAGAGGGGGCCGTCAGTCCCCACTTCCGGCTCTACCACACCGAATCGGATGTCGTCTTCTCGCTGATCGAGCTTCGTCATCTGGAGTCATCGGGGACCGTGGAGCGGATCGAGGAGTTCGATGATCTGCCGCGGGCCGTCCGGGCCTGCCGCTCGGCGTGGTTTCGCAAAAAAGAATTCAACCGCCTGCAGGGCGAACTGAAGAAGCGGCTGACGAAAGAAGAAGAGCGAACCGTCAAATCGCTTGACCATGCCGAGAACAGTATCGCCCACATCACGCGGGCCGAGGAGTGGGAAGGAGTGGGAAATACTCTGCTGGCTTTTCTCCATCAGGTGCGAAAAGGGGAGAGTCGGGTGGAACTCGACGACTGGGAGGGGAATCGCAGAGTAATCAAACTTGATCCGAAACTGAGTCCGGCCGAGAATGCCGATCGATATTTCCGGAAGGCCCGGGGAGCGCGAAAGGAGGCCGAGCACAGCGGTCGGCGTGCGGAGGAACTGCGGGAGCGACTGAACGGGTTGCGCGAAGCGCAACGGAAGCTTGCGGCATCCGAAAGCGTCGACGAGCTTGAGATGGTCAGACTGGAATACGGGGAGATGATCGGTATGAAGACAAAACAGAGGGAAGAAAAGCGGGAGGAACGATTCCGGCGCTTTCTGGTTGATGGGGGCTACGAGGTCTTCGCCGGAAAGAATGCGGCCAACAACGATGAGCTGACGCTCCGGTTTGCCCGGCCGAACGATATCTGGCTCCACGCCCGGGGCTCGTCCGGATCGCACGTCGTTCTTCGCTGGAACGATACCGAAGGGCGTCCTCCGAAACGGACGCTGGAGGAGGCGGCGATGATCGCCGCCTTCTACTCCGGAGCGAAACACTCGAACCTTGTGCCGGTTGCCTGGACGCGGAAGAAGTACGTGCGCAAGCCGAAAGGTGC
>CBFGQN010000714.1:0-1957 GCA_965650895.1 uncultured Ignavibacteria bacterium
CGATGGCTTCACAGACCCGAGGACGTTACTTCTTTGCCCCCGACGCCGATTCCCTCGTCAACGTCTACCGCCAGATCTCCGAAGACCTCAGCAAGTCGGCCGCCGGATATATCGTGTTGCGGGGAGAGGGGGCCGCGCCGGTTCTGCAGATGACCCCTTCGGTCATCGATTACGACTCGGTCCGGGTCGACAGCAGCCGCTGCGTCAACGTCCGGCTGACGAACGTCGGGAATGCTCCCTATCCGGGGGGACCGTTGGAGGGGATTGATCCTCCATTCGCCACTGCGACCCCGATCGCTCCGCCGCTGGTGCCGGGAGAGTCGGTCGACATTGAGGTCTGCTTCGGACCCGAGGGACTCCGGATTCGGCGGGATACGGTCCGGCTTCCCTATATAAGCTGTGCCGAAGACTCTCTCAGTGCCGAACTGGTCGGGGTCGGATATGACTCGGTGGTTGTCGAGATGCGGGATATCTACACCGGACGTCCCGGAAGCATCATCGATATCCCGGTCTATCTGCTGGATCCGATGCCCGATCTCTATGAAGTCGATTCGCTCCGCGTACAGATCAAATTCAACAAGACGATGCTGGCGCCGACGCCCGACTTCGTTCAGGTGGAGGAGACGGCAGCCGCCGATATGGTCGGCGAGGTTGAAGCGGTTCGCTACGACGGGGATACGGCCGTGTTCGATCTTCTTTTCTCCGACGGCAGACTCCGCTCCGATCAGCCGACCTCGGAACTTGCCCGTCTTCGCTTCCTGGTTCTGCTCGGCAATGCAATGGAGACGCCGGTGACGGCCGCCGCCGCTGAGATGGCCGACGGAAACCCGAAGGTCGGCAGACGGAACCCGGCTCTCTTCCGGATCGACAGTATCTGCTACCTTCCGGACCGGTTGCTTGATGCAAGCGCACGGTACAACGGACTGATCAAAAGCGTCGCCTCGATCGATGGAAAACTTGTGATCCGCTACGAGGCGATGCTGGAGGAGGGAGTCGATCCCCTTCCGGCCCGGCTTGCACTGTACGACAGAGTCGGCAGGCAGGTGAAGCTGCTCGACGAGCGGATCATCGACGCCTCGGGGATCTTCGAGAGCATCAGCGATTCCGATGGACTTTCAGCCGGACTCTACTTCATCCGGCTGAGTATCGGGCAGTTGAGCTGGACGGTGAGTCGGGTTGAGTATGAGTAAGAGTTGAGAGTCGGGAGTCAAGAGTCGGGAGTCAAGAGTTGGAGGGGTGTTGAGTGGTTCAATAGTTGAATGGTTGTTGGTGGCAGGGAATAAATGGTGTTGCTCCTTTTGTCTCATCCTGAAAGCTGAAGACCGATTGCACAAAACCGACTAATGTATGAGTGAAAGAGTTGCGATTCCCTCACAACGGAGAAGTTCACTATCTCCTCATTTACCAGTTAATCTCATCCACCAGGCTGATCGCTCAAAGCTGATCGCTCAAAGCTGACTGCTCAAAGCTCACCTGACCAGAACGACAAGTAAACCCAACGGATATGCCGGACCGATTCTACAGGGACACAATCGTATTGACGGGATCAAGAGGAAAGGCTCTGTGTTTCCTTCTCGGCCTGATGTGCTGTCTGCTTCCCGGCAGTCTGTCGGGGCAGGCGTTCGGCGAGGAGGGGATGGTGGAATTCGCTCTCCCTCTGCCTCACGATGCCATTCTGTTGCCGAGTCCGTTCTCTCCGTTTCTGATCGGACCCTATGCCGGACCCGACTATACGGTGCATCGGGGAGATTTCCGGATGACCGAGAACGGCATTCCGTGCTGCATCTTCGAGAAGGGGTCGGGACTGGGATTTACGGCCGGAGTCAAATCCTTTATTCCGCTCGGAGAGAAAAGCTATCTCTCCCCCCGGATCGCCTACACGAAACACAACGGAGCGTTCGAGAGCTTCAGCGAACCGTTCCCCTTTTTCGGTGCGGACGATACGGTGGAGAACATG
>CBFGQN010000715.1:0-1930 GCA_965650895.1 uncultured Ignavibacteria bacterium
CCGACGGTGCAGCCGCAACCTTCTTGGGACTTTTTTACGGGAGCGAAGATTATAAGCATTACACCGAACCCTGTAGTCGGCAGTGCAAGGCTTGCACTTGAGATGCGGTACCATGAAGGATATGTCAAGGTTTCCTTTTTCGACCAGCTCGGACGTGAGGTCAAGCGATTGACGCGCTTTGTCGAGAGAGGGCAACATGCCTTTCCTCTTGACCTTTCCGGTCTGTCCGGCGGGGTTTATGAAGTGCAGGTAAAGACGGATATTTCCATCGATTCTGCACGATTGATTGTTCAGCAGGAGTAAAGAAAAATCCGGGGCAGTTGATCCCAAATGATTCATAGGTGTTGTAGCTGTTTTGAGCAAGAGTTATGATGAAGAATATCGCGATAGCGTTTTCTACCAAAGGATGGGGAGTCCTCCTTTTTCTTGTCTGCTTCACCTTCGCGAGCCTGCATGCGCAGACATCGGGTGATTATCTGATCTCTAAAGATCCGTACACCTACAGGTTGTCAGGGGATATCTCTATACACACCGCATGGGAACTCGATTCAACGGCACGACTGGTCGTCTGGGGGACGACCGGATATGCTCCGAATAGAGAAGTCGTTAATATCCTGATTGCTCACATCAATGGTCAGCAGTTCAAACTGACCAGTCCTGAAGCGCGTCCTTCCAGTGCCGTTGGTATTCTCCCGCTCGAAGATCGATTCCTCGTCGTCTGGAATGATGGAAGGATCGGAGGAGAGGGGCTGTACGGTCAGGTGGTGTTGAAATCCGGAAGTCCGGCAGGAGAGGAAACGCTTCTTCGTGCTGGAGGTGTCGTATCCGCTTTTGTGGGAAGTTGGAAGACGGAAGAAAAGACGATCATGTTCTGGAACGAGAAGGAGCAAACTACAGAATCCTCCTACGTCCTGGCGTTCCGGGACGACGGAACTGTCGATGGAGTCTGGAAAAAGCTGGGAGATTCACCAATTACCGGCAGTGAAATCTATACAATGCCCGGGGGCTCGTTATTCATCCACCTGAAAAACAGGGAGGTTGTGGTGTTCAAGCCGGACGGCTCGCTTGATGTACGGAAGATACCGACCGGTCGCTTCGATGTTCCACATTATCATACGGGAGACACTTCACTGGTAGTCCTGCAGAGGAAAGAGATGCAGTTCTACAGTTCATACTATAACGAAACGCCGGACAGCACGATTGATCTGTCATCAATTCTCGGGGAACAGAACATTCATGCGTTGATGCTTGACAGTACCGGTTGGTTTCTGGAGTTTACCAGTCTGGGGTTCGGTGGGCTTCCCGTCTATATCCTCTCGCACCGACTTTATTTCGATCCGTCAAATCTTCAGGATACGACGTTGATCTATACGCTTGTGGGGGCAATCAGCTGGCCGGAGTCGGCAACCCGTCAAGGTGTCGGATATGGCGTTTCATCTATCAGTTATCTGGAGCCCAACGTCGTCAGAATTGTTCTGTGGGGATATGTGAGCTATGACCTCCACGGCTCAACCGATGTAGGATCCAGCACAAGCAGTCACGGCTACAATCTCGTGGGAAAGGATCGTTTTGAGAATAAATTTATCCGACCTCCCCGTCCTGACATCCGCAGAATCGGCGTGGCAAATCAATCGGCCGTCCGGGTTATCTGGAATATGCCGAAGGATACCACGATACTGGCGGCTGATATCGTTCCCCGACAATACCGCGTCAACTACAGAATCCGAAGCATCGGAACAAGTGAGGACACGGTCTGCGTGAAATACGACACGACGGCCGGAAAGGTGATCTGCCGGTGTTACTCGGAACTCTACAGTACGACGATTGATACCTGTGCCGACGATCTTCAGTGGCGGGAATCGAACCTCTCCGATACCATCCACATCGTCACGCCGCAGCGGATCAGGATTGTTATCAGTGGAGGTCCGGA
>CBFGQN010000716.1:0-1929 GCA_965650895.1 uncultured Ignavibacteria bacterium
CTTCCAGCGTCGCCTTCAGTGCGGCGGTCGGCTTTACTTCCGTGACGATCACATTCGCCCCCATCCCCTTCGCACGCATCGCCACGCCACGACCGCAGTGGCCGTAACCGGCAACCACGAAGTTCTTTCCTGCCAGCAGGACCGAAGTGGCGCGCAGAATACCGTCAAGCGTCGACTGTCCGGTACCGTAGACGTTATCGAAATCCCACTTGGTCTCGGCATCGTTCACAGCGATCACCGGATACTTCAGCGCTCCGTCGTCGGCCATGGCCCGCAGACGGTGGACGCCCGTAGTGGTCTCCTCGGTGCCGCCGATAATCGTCTCGCACATCTCCGGGTACTTGTTGTGGACCGTGAAGATCAGGTCGGCTCCGTCATCCAGCGTCAGGTTCGGATTGATGACCAGCGTCTGGTCGATACACCAGTAGAACTCCTCGGTGTTCAGTCCGTGCCAGGCAAAGATCTTGATTCCCTCCGCAGCAAGAGCCGCGGCAACCGAATCGTTGGTTGAAAGAGGATTGCAGCCCGACCAGGAGACCTCCGCGCCGGCCGCCTTCAGCGTCCGGATCAGCACCGCCGTCTCCTTGGTGACGTGAAGACATCCGGCAATGCGGTAGCCCTCAAGCGGTTTCGTCTGGCTGTACTTTTCGCGGAGTGCCATCATCACCGGCATCCGGCTCTCCGCCCAGTCTATCCGGCGACGCCCCTCATCGGCGAGGGAGAGATCCCTGACTTTGTATTGTCCTTCGTTGTGATCCATTGTTCTTTGTTCTGGTTGATGTATGTGTTGATGAGAATAGTTCTGTTTTGCCGTTCGATTGTTCGATGATCGTCCCGTTGGGACGTGGTGCACCATGTTTCTACCCGGGATCCTTGATGGCGCGGAATTCGAATTCCAGATTTTCCGGTCTGAAGACGAAGGAAAACAACTGTTCCCATCGTTTTGTGAACCGGTTTGCCAGTGCGCTGATTCCGGTGATGCGCCAGACTTTCGGAAAGAGAATCGTTCTTCTCTGCAAGGAAAACCGGGCCGTTGCATACAGATCGTTCCTGCTCTCCGACAGGAATCCGTCGAAGGCGTAGACGCCGAAAAACCGCTTGTGCGTCGGGTCGTTGTAGGCGTAGTAGCTCGCATAGTGCGGCGTTCGTATTCTGACCAGACAATCGTGCCGGGCTATACGCCAGATCTCGTTCATCGCTCCGGGGACATCATCGAGATGTTCGATAATGTCCTGCATGATGATCAGATCGAAACTGTTCGCCTCGAACGGCCATGGGAACTCGTCAAGATTGTGCAGAATATCCGCCTCGGAGTTCGGACTGATATCCACGCCGATGATTTCGCTCGCCCCGGCCGCCTCGGGGAACTCCCGTTTGGCCTTGCCGCATCCGACGTTCAGCACTTGCATGATCTGATCCCTTTTCTCCCGAAAAATTCCGGATGCCTACGCAGCCTCTCCCACTTCACCGACCGCGCTCTTCAGCGTATCGACCAGGTCGAGGCGCTCCCACGTCAACTCTTCCTCGTCACGACCGAAGTGTCCGTAGGCGGCCGTCTGCGTGTAGATCGGTCTGCGCAGATCGAGTCGCGAGATAATCCCCGCCGGACTCATATCGACCTCGTTCCGGAGAATCTCGCTCAGTCGTCCATCGTCCACCACTCCGGTTCCGTGCGTATCCACCCGAAGCGAGACCGGCTGGCTGACGCCGATTGCGTAGGCGACCTGGATCGTACACTCGCGGGCCAGACCGGCGGCAACGACATTCTTCGCCAGATGGCGCGTCGCGTAGGCGGCCGAGCGATCGACCTTCGAAGGATCCTTCCCGGAGAACGCCCCACCACCGTGCGGAGCCTTTCCACCGTATGTGTCGACGATGATCTTCCGACCGGTCAGTCCGGTATCTCCGTGCGGCCCGCCGATCACGAAC
>CBFGQN010000717.1:0-1922 GCA_965650895.1 uncultured Ignavibacteria bacterium
AGGAAGTTCAGGTCCTGCACGTCGGCGATCCGGTAGTCCTCTTTCCCCGATCCTCGTCCCGCAGCCGCATCGATCATCGGCTCGCAGGTGTCGAGTCCGAGCACGTAGTCGGCTCCGCGCTCCGCAAGAATCCGGCAGAACCGTCCCTCCCCGCACCCGCAGTCGAGAACCCGGAATCCCCGCACATCGCCGCACGCCTCCAGCATCGGCCTGTCGAGCAACCCGTTCCGCGTCGGGTTCGGTCCCTGGCGCGCTTCCCTGATCCATGCGGGGGCAAGTGCGATCCATTCCTGTCGGAGTTGTTTGGTGGTCATTGGTTGTGGTGTATCAGTATGAGCGTTGTGGAACGTTGGATAAGGTAGGAGATATCCGTTCCGGCCATTGTGTCGAAGCTTCCTGCAATGATAGCTCGCTATCCTCCAACCCGCTGGTATGCCATTTCCACAAGGGGCTTTGCCGCTTCCAGATCTTCTTCTGTGGCTACGGCAAATTCAAGGTCTCCAGTGCCAAAGTGTCCGATGTTTGACACGTTACGGGCATTTGTTGGTAAAGGAGATATATCAGATGGGTTCAGCTTGAGGTACAGGAGAATCCGGCGGCGTTGTACCTCCATGCAAACGATGTTCTGGGAGATTTTATAAGCGATATAATGCTTTTTGGGAACTTCCTCAATGGCAGGGTCCAGACTTACGATGTAGTCCTGTATCGACTGTACAAGGCCTTTGATGTTCTCCGGCTTTCCTTTCAGATGCTGGTCAAACGTATACGTAGCAGTTGCCCGGGTAAGAGCTGCTTTCTTTCCGGCAGCTACCATTACCGGATTTTTGCTTTCGTCAGCAAGTACCGGACTTGCCGACATTGTCTGCTGGAAGACTTCTTCAAGATAGAGCGTACTATTCTCAAAGAGTCTGTATTTCCACAGCTCGATGTTTGCTCCCATAACCTGGACTGCATGGATGTCGTACTTCTTGAAGTTCGGTGCGATACAGATTACACGGATGTTGGACCAATCGACTTCTACTTCCGGCCCGATCGATTGCCGTGCGGCGATTTCAAAGTCACCACGGTGGTCACGAATCCAGTAAAGGTAGAAGAGGCTTTGATTGATAAGTTCAGAAGACTCCACTTTCTTGTACTCGATAATAACCGGATTACATTCTTCAGAGAGTGCAAGAGTATCGATACGTCCGGCATGGACAGCTCCGGTTGAGAACTCCGACGCAACAAGGCGGCAGTTGAAGGTGGGTTCAAGATTCGCTTCAATCATTCCCTGTAGCTGTTTCTCTTGCTGAAAGTTTTTTTGACGTATCGGCTGAAGAGTGGAGCCTTCGATGTGAAAGAGAGGCATGGTGCTTGATATGCGATGAGTGTTCTGAGATTCAATTGATATAAACGAGGGGAACTATGATAATGGCTTCGTTTCTGAAGAATCTGTCAGATTGGTTGTGAGATGGAAATACTCTGATTGCTATTCGAGTGGAAAAATAGTTCGATTTATCCAAAGAAGTGAAGCGGTATGAGCAGAATGTAGAACGAGGGTAGAAAACAAAAAAGCGCAGCGTACTCTCTCATTAGTGTGCTGTAAAATCCCACACCACCCTCCGGTTCACCGCAAACGGCGGCAGCATTACCTGCGGGTACCACTCGGACCGGGGAGGGAAGCCGGGGAGTCTATCCGGAAGAATGTCCGGGAGCTCGTCGAAGCCGGGCATCTCTTCGTGGATTTCGATAACCGTGCCGTCCGCCGTGAAGAACTGCAGGCAGAGGAGGTCGGTAGGGGTGGTTCCCCACCGCTGACGCGATGGGTTAGGGAGTGGCGTCCCGCTTCGCGGGACTCGGAGAGGGAGGGTGTCTCGCTCTCCGATGTCTGCGAAGCTGCGTCCCGCTTCGCGGGACTGGAAGAGGGAGCGGATGTGGGAGAA
>CBFGQN010000718.1:0-1911 GCA_965650895.1 uncultured Ignavibacteria bacterium
ACCACACCACCACGCCGCCCTTCTCGAACGACATCTCGATATCCTGGAACCGGATCGAGAGGTCTTCATCGACGATGATCATCGAGTTCCGTCCGACCTTGACCCAGTCCGACTTCACGGCCGTGAAGGGCTCCGACGCGATAATCACCGCCTCGCTCCTCCCTTCATCCGGCTCCATGTAGCAGCGATACTCGTCGCAGACGTAGTTCTTTCCGAACATATAGTAGAGCGTGGCGGGCTGCACGCGCGGGTTGGTGGTGTAGCGGGTGGCGATCACCGCCTTGCCGTTGGAAACGCAGAGGTTCAGGTAGGAATGCTCCTTGATGTCATGTTCCAGTAGAAGGGCATCAAGTCGCTCGAACATCTTGAGCATGGCATCGGCCATCTCTTCGGTTGTTACCGGACCGGTCGGGTCTTCAAGCTGATCCAGGAACAGACCGAACAGATGCTCGGAATCGGTGGCGCCGTGAATCGCATCGTAGGCCGCATCCTTCAGATCGCGCAGAAGCTTCCGCCGGATCTTCTTGAATCCGAGAGCCATACCGTTATGCATCCAGGTCAGCTTGCCGTAAACGAAGGGATGGCAGTTCAGCTCATCGATCGCATAACCGGGAGTGGCCGCCCTGACGTGGGCGAAGATCATCGGCGTCCTGATCTTCTTGGCCAGAAACCGGAGATTCTGGTCGCTCCAGGAAGGACGAACCGAACGGAACTGGCAGGGCTGGTCATCGAATGCGAAGTCGTACCAACTGATGCCGAACCCGTCACCGTTGATCGGAATCGACATCTCCTGCGCTCCGATCGACTGCCGCTCGATCAGCGAATGCTGCGGCCGGTAGAGCAGGTCGTTCGCCAGCACCGGCTTGCCGACATAGGCAAGGTATCTGCACCTATTCATAGATCAAGTAAAAATTCAAAAGGTCCGCCGCGGCGGATTGACAACGTACAAGCTCTGGAGGGAGAGATATTCGATAAGAAAGATGGGACAGTAATCAGCAGAAGGAAGTCAGGGGAAGGAAGCCACGCATGAAAGCGGAACGGAGAACACGTCGTCGGCACAACACCATCGACAGTCCCGCATCCTGCCTCCTCCCGGTTCTCCACCCCTCCAATCGCTCTTTCTCTTTTTTGAATTTTGCATTGATAATTTTGCCTTGACTACATCTTCTCCCATTCCCACATCCCGTACTGCACTTCCTGCGGCAGCTTGTATTCCCCCAGTTTCAGCGTCAGCATGATCTGCCCCCGGTGATGTCCTTCATGGGCCAGCATGTAGCCGAGGAAGAGGGACGGACTCCCCTTGTACCCCTTGATTTTCCCCTCCTCGAAACCCCGTTCCAGCAACCGTTCCATCTGTTCTGATGATGCGGTCAGACTCTCCTGCAGCTCCTGAACATCCCCATACTCCCCTTTACTGAACTTCCGCAACTCCTTCGCCAGATCGGGGGCGGCGACGTTCAGCCAGAGAAGACGGGCGTTGTGGATGTGGGCGAACTGATCCCCCACCGAACGGGCACGGGGTCTGGAAACAATTGCCAGAGCCTCCGGATCAAGCTGCTCCAGCAGCAACAGATTCACCCGGTTGCCCACGCGCCACGGCTCTATGTTCAATTCAAAAGGCAAAATGAAAATTTCAAAATGACCGGGTAATTGGTACCGTTCCGTTCAACAGAAGAAGTGTGTCTCCATGGAGTGGGGGCAAAAGTTTTTGCCCCCTACAGGCCGTAGATCTCCGGCCCCCTCACTCATACACTCCCCCACCCCTACACCCTCACACTCTTCTCTCTATAAACTCTACGAACTCCCAACTCCTAATTTCTCGCCCCCTAACAACCCACAAATCTCCGGCCCTCAGTACCCCCTCACTCATACACTCCCCCACCCCTACACCCTCACACTCTTCTCTCTATA
>CBFGQN010000719.1:0-1898 GCA_965650895.1 uncultured Ignavibacteria bacterium
ATACCGAAGCTTATATCCGATCCCGTCGAGTTGATTGTGCCGATTGAGAGCGAGCCGGGCGAGGCAAGCGGTACCGAACGTGACAAGGAAGAGGAGAAGAAGAAGAAGTGACGGCAGGATGTCGTTGGAACATCCGGATGTGGAACAGTAAAACATCGACAGGAAATCTTGATAGTCGACAGGCCCTACATAGAGGATAGATATCGGTGGAGAATTGCCGGAAAAAGAACTCCGTTCTCTTTCCTCCTTCTTTTATTCGGTCTTTTTCTGCTGTCGGAAGCGAACGGACAGACCCCTCTGCCTGATGTCCCTCGCCTCCTCTCCTATCAGGGCGTACTGGTGGAACCGGATGGTCTGGCCGTGCCGGATGCCATGTATGTGGTGACGATCAGATTATACGAAACCGCCGGCGGCGGAACTCCGGTCTGGGAAGAAACCCAGTCGGTCGTTACGCTCGACGGAGTTTTTGATGCCGTTCTGGGACTGAAAACTCCGTTGAACAACATTCCGTTTGACCGCCAGTATTGGCTGGCGATCGAATTACAGGGAGAACGGGAGATGACGCCGCGGACAATGGTTGTTTCCGCTCCCTATGCATTGCGGGCATACGATGCCAGCATTGCCGACAGTCTGCGCGGCGGTGTCGTCAGAAGCATCAACGGTCTTCAGGGACAGTTGACGATTCAGGGGGCTGCCGGAACCACGGTTACTGAAAGCGGGAACACGATTATCATTTCATCGGCCGGAAGCTCCGGAACGGATTTGATCCTGAGTCCGGGATCGATCTGGTTCGGCGATCCGAGCAGCAAGCCGACCGAATTGAGTATCGGCACTCCGCGCCAGGTGCTGCAAACCAATGCTGCCGGAACCGAGCCGGAGTGGACAAGCAGCCTTGATGTTCAGGGGGTGGAGACCGACAGTCTGCAGGTGAACGGCTATTCGTACTTCGGAAGGCTTCCGGATTTTCCTCTCGGTGAGGGAAATCTGCTGATCGGCAGTTCGAACGGGAGGGTGCAGGAGTTCCCGTCTCCGAACACCCCGAAAGCCGTTCTGCAGATCGATGCCGGCGGTCGGCCGACCTGGCAGCCGATGACGCTGACGAATATCGGTCTGGCCAGCGGCCGGGTGCCGACCGTAGGAAAGATCCGGCAGACGATTCCGGAGGTGGCGGTACAGGCCGGATCGAAAATTCGTGTCAGTTATGAGGATCCGTCGGGAGGAGCGTCGATTGCGGTGAACGTGATCGCCCAGAATTCCGGGACGGATTTCACCGTTCAGTTCACGGCCCTTCCGCCGGCCAATACCTTTGTCGTGTATGAGATAATACCATAGAAGTCTATGCTCAGATAAAAAACAGGTACAAAAACCTGATAGTCCAACTCCATGCATCTATCACAAATCGAGGGTACACAATGAAAGCGAAGAGATTTATTCGCTACCTGACCCCCGCAATCGTTGCCGGCTTGTTGCTTGCAACAGTCGACGGGCGGTCGCAAGGTTTCAGAACGCAGGAATTGCTGCTCGATGACGACGCGACGTCGTTGCCGTCACGCAATACCATCACACTTCGGGCTCCCACCGATGCAAATCTGACGGGAGATTACGGTATCCGGCTCCCGAATACCACCGGGCTTGATGTCGGATCAATGATGTACGTCAGCGCCAACGGCGCAAACGCCGACCTCTCCTGGCTTGCCGTCGGTACCGACGGAGATATCCTTCAGCTTCAGGGGGGCGTGCCGACCTGGCAGACGCTGAACCTGTTGCCGACCGGAACGGTAGATAACTCGACGCTCCGCTGGGACAACACGGCGCAGGCGTGGGTGGAGAACGTCAACCTCCTCTCGGATGCCAGCGGCAACACGACGGTGGCCGGAACGATCCAGGTTGACGGAGCG
>CBFGQN010000720.1:0-1896 GCA_965650895.1 uncultured Ignavibacteria bacterium
CGGGAGCGATCCGGTGGAACCGACGCACGGTCTGCGTCCGGCCCGGCTGATCCAGAGCCATCTGGATGTGCGGGATACGCTCTACACCACCGACTCGATTTATCTGGATGTCGATCTCGGCAAGCAGAACGTCACCGTCCGCAACCGGAACGGCAGCTCCCGGACCTTCCTGATCTCCAGCGGCACTCCCTTCATCAGCGAGGGGATGGCGACGCCGACCGGCATCTTCACCGTGCAGTACAAAACGCCGATGGCGATCAGCCGACAGTTCAACGATGCCAGGCTGCACCACTGGATGGGTGTATACGGCGGCGTTGTTTTTCACGTACTGGTGGGGTCGGGATACTACGGCTATCTCGGCGTCCGCCCTTCGTCGCACGGCTGAATGCGGTTGTCGCGGGAGCAGATCAGGGAGATGTACGCCATGGTTCACGTCGGTGCCCCCATCATTGTTCACAACGGTGATCCGGCACGGGTGATCGCTTTCTGCGATCCGGCCGACACGACGGATGCATTCGTCATCGACTCGACGACGGCCCGGATGCGGAATCTCGGCGACGGGCGTATCGATGCGCTCTATGCGGGGAATCTCTTCGAGACGTCGGAACCCCCTCTGGTTCACATCGCCGGAACGCGGGTAAGCTGGCATATCGATGCCGGATCGAAGAGCCGTATCCCGCGCCAGCGGGTGCCGGAGATGATCGGATTGCCCCGGATTGCAGAGGTCCGCTGATTCCGTCCCGGCGTTGTCGATCTCTCTTCGGTTCTATAGGGGCGTTCCTTAACGGTCAGTTCTGCAGCGATTCCTCGTAGGTCTTTCCGAAATTTCCGATCCCTTTTGCCAGAGCCTTCGCCAGCTTCCGCTGCTCGGAAGAACTTTTCAGTTTCTTCACGTCGTGCTCGTTGCTGACGTAACCGAGTTCCACAAGGACCGCCGGCATCGATGCTCCCACCAGAACATAGAACCCGGCCTGGTGTATTCCCCGATCCTTCAACGGGGTATCCGAACGCATGGCCGCCTGGATGTCCGAGGCAAGCTGTTCGCTGTAGCGGGCCGAGGCGCTTTGCGCCAGACTACCGAGAATGGCGATTTCGGCGTCGAGACTGTCGTAGCGTTTTCTGTTCGACTCGTACTGAATCGCATCGTTCTCCCGCGAGGCGACGCGGGCGGCATCCTCGCTTCTGCCGGGACGGAGTATCCAGCACTCGAAGCCTGTGGCCGGGTGGGGCTTCTCCGGCATCGAGTTGCAGTGGATCGAAATGAAGAGCTGTCCGTGGTTCCTGTTGGCGATCTCGCCCCGTTTGTAAAGCTCCACAAACGAATCATTCTCCCGCGTCATCACGATCTTCACCCCGGGCATATTCGCTTTCAGTTCATCGCGCAGCTTCTTTGCCACCGAGAGGGTGATCGCCTTCTCCTGGACACCGCCGATGCCGATTGCCCCGGGGTCTTTTCCTCCATGCCCGGCGTCGATCACAATCGTTGTCAACTTGCGCGTGGCCTCTCCTCCGGTGTTCCCCTGTTCTCTCTGCGTTCCGGAGATCTGCCGGCCGAGACTGACCTTGACGGTGACTTTGGAGGAGTCGCGGCGAATCACGCTCATCGACCGGACCTCGCGGGTAAAACGGACATCGGTTACCAGAACATCGGTTCGTTCGATGTGGGCCTTTACCGAGACGACTCCCGGTTTCGGCAGTGCGGAGTTCAGGGCTTTGTCGTCGGCCTTCATGCTCTTCATCCGGACCTGGGCGATGTCCGTCCCCTTCTTTTCGATGACGACGGTTTTCACCGGGCCGTTCACCAGAAATGTGACGGTTGCGGCGTCGTCGAGGGGAGTGACGGTAATGTCGCGCAGCGTGACGGACTCCCGTTTCCCCCCGTTGCCTGCCGATGTG
>CBFGQN010000721.1:0-1891 GCA_965650895.1 uncultured Ignavibacteria bacterium
AATACACGCCGACCGGGAAGTCCGACGGATACTGTCGGGCAATGGGAACGGGTTCCGGAAAGGTCGTCGAGACCCAGTCACGATATCCGGCCGGTTGGCCGAGGGCGACGTCAGTAACGGCTCCTGCGATCAGCAGAAGCAAAGCGAGGGTAGAACATGACCAGCCCGAGGGCGGACGGTAGTTGCGATGAGTCTTCATCGTCTCCTCCGTGGAGTTATAGTGAAAAAATTGGTGGACGATGCCTATCAATCCACCAGAATTATTGCCACTGGTATGTCACTGTTTGAGCACCTCCGCTGTGGCGATCACCCGGTCATCGGCTGCGTACGCGACGAGGATATATGCCCCTGAAGCAACTGACGCACAATCCCACCGGGCCGCACCGACATACGGATCAACCCTGCCGGAAACCACTTCACGACCAACCATGTCGAAGACAGCAAAGCGAACGGGCTTCTCCTTGAGATTCCCTCGCCAGGCGATTTGCAAGACATCACGAACCGGGTTCGGCCAGAGGAACAACCCTCCAGACTCTCCGGCAATCGGTACTTCTTCAACGACAGTACTCGGGTCGTCGAAGGGGATATACGGACCTCCGGCCAGCACGATAGCCACGCCGGAAGGAAGAGAAAGGCCTTCGTGAACGCTATATCCGACGTCAGGCCAGCCGTCGTTGTTCACATCGCCGATCTCGCCACCCCAACGGAAGATGAAAATATTCGGGACACCATCTTCGGCCGGCACATACCATGCTTCATAATCATGGTTCGGTCCCTCTGCACTTCCCGAGACATAATACCGGAGATAGTGATTGAGTTGTGTCTGCCCTCCAATCGGCAACATCGCATAGGTACCGGTACTGTCGTTCAAGGAGGCGGTTCCGGAATAGCCCAGCCACCAGTCGTCTCCCTGATAGTACACATCGGCATCCTCTAAGGTAAAGCTCCGTTCACGCATACTCTTGCGGGAACTCAAGTACACACGAACACCGGCAACATCCTCATATTCATGAGATGCAAGGTCGGCCGCGCCGTCTCCGTCGAGGTCATAAATGCCGAGAAATGCCATGCTGTTGATACCGATCTCCCCGTGGATCAATCGCACATCCTTGTCCGGCGGGCGTTCCGTCCAAGAAACCGGAGAACGGTCATCTCCCCAATAGAACCGGATCTGATCGCCGACTCCGTCATACGTTCCCCCAAGAAGCATGTCCATTTGGCCGTTTCCATCAAAATCGAAGAATCGAACGTCCCAAGCGTTTGCATCTCCAACTTCATGCGTATCTCTGATAATCACATCCGGCTCATCCAACTGGAAGTTCTCTCCACCAAAATATATCCACACCTGATTGTCGTTATCGGCTTTTCGTGTGGTATCAAGACGAGTTCCTAAAAGTGGAATAACTACGTCGTCAACACTATCGTTGTCCACATCTAACACATAAACGTCACGAAGAAAGCGTTCCACTGCCGGTTCCTTCTTCCCCTGATCGACTTCAAGGCTTGGTTTGTCGCTGACACCATTCTCGGTCAATTCATACAATCGAATCCGATCATAAAAGCGACCGAACCCCTCCGCATCCTCTACATAATATCCATCTCGGAATATCATAAACCTTCGCCCATCATTCCAGAAGTCACTCACATAGGGAGGAATAGAACCGACCGAATCCTTCTGCCAGAACGGCTCGGTCTTCGGAGGATTTCCCCCTTCGTAGAAGTACCAGGTATTGGTTTGTCGCTCATGGACCGCAAAGTCCGCCGTGTCGTCTCCCGAAATATCCACACCACCCCAGATGTTGTAGCCGTACTCCTTCAGGCCAAGATGCCCTTCATCATGCATCCAGATCCTCCGAAGCTTCACCGCCTCAGGATTGGCTACCAACTGGTT
>CBFGQN010000722.1:0-1891 GCA_965650895.1 uncultured Ignavibacteria bacterium
CCCATGCATTTTGTTTCCCAAATATAACGATTGGCCTCCAGAATGAGTCCCCCCCCCCCCCACCTAACAGCAATCCTGAGAAGTCACAAGAAGGCCCCACCAGTAGGGAGAACCTGTGACGTGCCGCTCATGAGGTTCGGCTTTGCTCTCTCCTCCGGCTTCCGATCATCCTGAATAAAAAAAAGACTCGTATCTTGTCAACGCTTATTGAGTCGAGTTGCCCCTTACGGAACCATCAGACACCATGTATTCCGTCAGCTTCGGTTTGCTCGCCACAAGTCCCGTTTCTTCTTCCCGATCGTTGACCTTTTCACCTGTAGCGGAACCACTACATTCTCCCGACCGGACCAGTATACTCGCTTCTTCAGCGCAACATGCACTCACCTTGCTCTGGATAGAGGGCCACGTTACCATCATACCTTTCCGTTAGCTCAGCAACGACAATGGATTACTCTCTCGGTATGGATATAGCCTATTCGGCGATTGTCGAAAGTTCCGAAGCCATTGTGCAGCTTCTGGAAATCCGTTCACGGCTTCACTGCTTTCTTTTCAAGTTCGGTATTCAGTTCGAAGAACCGCGGTCGAGCGCTGGACTGGCCAGTCATCGCCTGAGGGTTTCGGGCGACGAATTCACCCCACACTCGTCCGGGTATGCTGACGATATAGAAAATCTCTCCAACCAGATCCGCTCCTGCGTCACACATGCACTCGCGATGTTCATCACTGAAGAGGGCCGGACTCCCCACCGGATGATCCGACATTGGGATACGGCCCGGAGGGCGCAACGGCGGGCCCTCTTCACCGCACAACTCATAGATCGGAAGTCATTGGTCGGCGATGTTGATCTCGCAGTTGCCTCGGTGCCGGAATTCTATTCGTTCCACGAAATGATCAGGCTGATCGACCGCATCGAGCGTGAGTTACAGGAAGCGCGGGAACTCCTAGTACATATTGCGCGAACATTGTCCGGACAATTAACAACCAACATGAACTGACAAACCGGCAATAGAGTCGAACGTTCGGATGCCGTCCAGCCTTCTTCCATCGTAGTCCGAACCGTCGATCAAGGCGGCCCCCCGCAACCGGGACCTTGCATCCGGCGTCCTTACATGCCCTCGTTAAAGATTTGCTACCGCAATGGATACTGCAGAAACACGAAATCCCCGAAATCTATGTGATTTCGAGGATTCCAGTACACCCGAGAGGAATCAACGAGATATTCCCGAACAAGTTTACGTACGCTTTGGCAGGCGATCAGGTGCCGTTTTTCTCATTTTTCCACGGGTGCTCACGTGTCGAGATACAGCCCGAACCGTATGGCGTCGGGACTTTGACACCCCAGGTGGCACCCCAGATTGTACCGTCATAACCCTGAGATCGACCATGAACAAAGTCACCTTTTTGTTGAAACGTCCGAGCAGCAATACGCCGCAAGCCGTCTTTGCGCAGTTCCGTACCGGCGGGGGCAGGTTGAAGATCTATACCGGTCTCACCGTCCATCCCAGACACTGGGACAAACGACCAAGCAAACAACGGGTGAAGCCCTCGGTCACCAATGCCGCCGTCTACAATGCCCTGCTCGACAGCATTGAAGCAGACCTCAAGAGCATCGTTGCCGAGCTGATGAAAGCCCGCATTGAGCCGACACCCGAACTGGTCAAGAGCCGGTTTGAGGCAATGATTCAGCGCGATGCTTCCAGATCGGGCGACAAGTCCCTGCCGGACTTCTTCGACGAGTGGATCGAACAGTCCCGCAATACCAAGACCGAACAGACCCTGAAGCTCTACCAGTCGGTCGGGAAGCGATTGAAGGAGTATGCAGACGACCGGGGTGCGCTGCTCACATTCGACAGGATGGACAGAGAGTTCGTCAACAGCTTCACCGACTACC
>CBFGQN010000723.1:0-1887 GCA_965650895.1 uncultured Ignavibacteria bacterium
GAAGAGGTCTGGAAGACCTGGCATGGAAGAGAGGAGAACATCCAGCGCTATATCGGTGCCTACCGGCAGTACTGCTGGCCCGTTGAAACGCTCGATGATTTCCGGCTGGCCCCCTTCCACATCCTGGCCACCGAGGGGGCGGTTCACGTCGACAAGGATCACCGCCGGCACATGGAGTGGATTGCGGAGTTTGCAGAAGGACATTCTCCTCTTTTTGCGACCGCATATCGTGTGATCGATCTGGAAAAACAGAGTGAAGCGGAAGAGGGCATCAGGTGGTGGGAAGAACGTACCGCTGCCGGAGGAGAAGGGATGGTGGTGAAACCGCTCGATTTCATCAGACAGGGGAAGAAGTTCCCGGTGCAGCCGGCGGTGAAGGTGCGGGGACGGGAATACCTGCGGATCATCTACGGTCCGGAATACACGCTGCCGGAACATCTGGAACGCCTCCGCTCCCGGGGACTGGCAAAAAAGCGTTCTCTCGCCTCCCGGGAGTTTGCTCTCGGTGTGGAGGGACTCGAAGCATTCGTCCGGCACGAATCGCTTCGTCGTGTCCACCAGGCCGTATTCGGGGTCTTGGCTATGGAAAGTGAGCCGGTGGACCCGAGATTGTAAATTCGCCGACAGACCGTTCATTATCCGATAAAGAACAACTATATTCCCTTCCCCTCTGGAAGAACGTCAGGGATACGCTATGATCCAACGATACGGAATACCGTTCCTCACAACTGTTTGCGGTGTCTTCCTCTCCCTCTTCGGCGGGGGATGTGCTCACCATGATCCTCTCTCTCCGATCTACAACTACCAGCGAATGGGAGTAGAGGTGGGGGGAGACATTACCAGTCAGGAGGGTGTCTACTCCGTCGGATGCGGAACGTTCGATGAAGGCTCGGGGACGAACTACGTCCTGAGTGCCGTCTACGACAAGCCGGTGGAAGATCTCTTCCGCGTCGAGTTGATGGGAGGACTCCGGACACGGCATGTGACCGGAAGCTATACCACGACGGAAAAAAGTTTTATCCAGACCGCCGACGGATTTATCGAGGCCGACCTGACCTACGACAACATCGGCGATGGTCGTTTCCTCTACCTGTTCGGCCAGCCTTCGTTCAAGTTCTATCCGGTCAAAGCCCTCTACATCGGTGCCGGGGTGAACATCGGGTTCCCGCTCAGTGCCGAGATGATCTACACGAAAGATATTCTGACGAAGACGGTGACGCTTGAGAGCGGAGAGATCATCGAAGCGTTTTACCCGTCGGGAGAGGCGAGCGATCCTCACTCGAAGGTCTTTCCGTCGGAGGATCCGGACAACGTCTCGCCGCTTCTGATCGATCCGGTCGTCTATATCGGTGCGGAGATCCGGCTCAACCGCCGGCTCTTTATCGGTCCCCGCATTACCTACACCCTGCCGATCATGGGGGCGATCAGCGATCCGGAACTGAAACTCACCTCGATTCAGGGAACCATCGGACTTCGATATGATCTGCGGTGACGGTGATGACCGGTTTCTCTCCATCACGAGCCGTTTGCGTTCTGACCGGACTTTTTCTGGTCGGGATTTTTTCGGCGACTTCTCTTGATGCGCAGGGAGATAATCTCGGCGTGGCGATCATCATCGGGGAGTGCCATGCCTGGATGATCGAGGCTCCCGAAGAGTGGAATCTGGACCAGCGCGGTGCGAAGGTTTCCGGACTCGGGGCGGCCTTCACGCCGGTGGGAAATTCCTGGAGTTCCTCGCCGGTGGTCATGTACGCCAACACCATTCCGAAAACATTCGACAGCGTGACCGTCGCCTCCACAATTGCGCGCGATTCCGTGCGGGCCGCCGGGGCGCAGGCGCTGGTGAAGCGGCAGCAACCTCTCGGGACGATTCAGGGTGTGGAGGCG
>CBFGQN010000724.1:0-1877 GCA_965650895.1 uncultured Ignavibacteria bacterium
TTCAGTTCCAGCAACGATCCGCTTCCCACATAGATCGTATCCCCTTTTGCAAGGGACGATCCGGTCCCGAGCGCTCCCTTCGTTGTTTTTGCCGTTCCGCTCAGCGTCGTTACCGTAATCGTACATGCGTTCTGTGCCGGGAGAAGCGTTGGAAGCAGCAGAAGAGCGGAGAGGAAAAAAAGAGAGAAAAAGAAAGATGTGTGCCTTGCCATGGTGCTGATGAATCGTGTCTGTTCAATCAAAAACGTTAGTCGTATTCCGTTCGGGGAGAATCGGCGACCAGCCTGTTGTGCGATCGTAATAATACGAGGTTCGATTGATAATACCATCATAATATCAGGGTAATGTCGGGACTCTACTTTTGCCCCTGTCGGGAGGAACGAACCTGTCGGTATCCTCTTCAAGGAATTTTCCGATCCGCTCCGGAAGTGAAAGCAGTCCCCGAAGCGGACATCCGAGGCCGATTTCATCACATTCTATCTATTCATATTTCACAGGACGATATTCATGAAGATGCTTCGCTACTCTGTTCTGCTGCTGTTCCTTGCGGGTGTGGGCAACACCGCATGGGGACAGAAGGCTCTCTTTCCGGAAATCGATACGAGCTTTGCCGGACAGACGGTGCACGTCCCCGTCTTGCCATTCCAGTATAAAGTATTGTTTCGTCAGGACGAGAGCATGGTGAAGACCGGCGACGGGAAGCAGGGACTGGCCCGGGGCAACCACGACTTCACCGGATACATCCCGATCGACGGATCGAGCACCCACGGCTATCTCATCGTCAACCACGAACTCAGCGACTCGAACTCCACCTTCGGCGACGGCGGCGGTATGACCGTCTTTGAAGTTCAGGTCATCGGCGGAGAGTGGCAGGTCGTCGGCGACTTCCGCAACGTCGACTTCTCGACGGTCGGCGGAACGTTCGTCAACTGCGGCGGTGCGGAGATGCCGAACGGTCACGTGCTGACGGCCGAGGAGTTCCCGCCGAACTCGATCGAGGATCTCTATCGTGGAGGAGCGAGCTATCGTGACACGTCGGACGTGACGATCAGCTATGACGCAGAGGAGCGAGTGATCAAGCGGTACGAGAACATGGGCTGGATGGTGGAGGTGGATCCGGAGAATGCTCGAGCGGTGCGGAAGGTGTGGAAGATGGGTCGGTTCTCGCATGAGGGGGCGTACGTGACCAACGGCGGGAAGACGGTGTACTTGTCGGACGACAACAGTCCCGGGGTGTTTTTCAAGTTCGAGGCGGAGCGAGCGAACGACTACACGGAGGGACAGTTGTACGCATACAAGCAGAGCGAGGACGGAAAGGGAGGGGAGTGGCTTGCGTTGCCGATGGAGTTCGACTCGTTGCTGGTGATTCGTGAGGTGGCGATCGGTCGCGGGGCGACGTTGTTTGTGCGGTTGGAGTGGATCACGGAGTCGAACGGGAAGATTTACATGACGGAGACGGGACGCGACAACTTCAACTGGGATAATGCCGTGGCACAGGGGGGGACTCCGGCCCGGCATCTGGAGCGGGTCCGGATCAGCAAGGAGGATTACGAGTACGAAGACTACTACGGTCGGGTACTGGAGTTCGATCCGGCGACCAACCGGATGCGCTCCTACATCGAGGGAGGATACGGCATCGCCGCCCCCTCAAAGAACCTGTCGAACCCGGACGGTCTGGTGACGATGACGATCGACGGCGAGGAGTGGCTGATCATCAACGAGGACCTGAACGGCCGGAGTGCCGGACGTGTCAGCCCGGAGGCCGAGGCGGCCGGACGGACGATCTGCGAGATCTATGCGATCAACCCGACAATCGAATATCCGACCGTCGACAACCTGAAGCGTCTGCTGATCGGTCCGAACGGAGCGGAGACGAC
>CBFGQN010000725.1:0-1871 GCA_965650895.1 uncultured Ignavibacteria bacterium
CCAACTATCCAACTATCCAACTATCCAACTATCCAACTATCCAACTATCCAACTACCGATCCCTCGCAATCACAAACTCCGCAAAGTCATGCAGCGACTGCGTAGCCGGTGAATCGGGGAGAATGGCAAGTGACTGGCGGGCATCGTCACGGTAGCGGCGGGCGGTCTGTTCTGCGTAGGTGATTCCCTGACGCTCGCCGATGAATTCCCGTATTCTTGCCGACGTCTCGGCCATGTCATGTCCGTTCTTTCCGTTTCTGATCAGCCGGATCACCCGCTTCGCCTCCCGTCGCGTCGAGGTGTTCAGGGCGTGGATCAGCGGCAGCGTCAGCTTCCGTTCCTGCAGGTCATTCCCGGTCGGTTTGCCGATGTCCTCTCCGTTGGAAGTGAAATCGAAAATGTCATCCCGAATCTGGAAGGCGATGCCGACCATCTCGCCGTAACGATGGAGTGCCTTGCGAATCGCAGGATCGTCCGTGGCCGAGAGTGCGCCGATCTCGCAGCAGGCCGCAATCAGTGAGGCGGTCTTGTCGGAAATGATCCGGAAATATTCATCTTCCCGGAGATCCAGCTTCCTCGTCTTTCGCGTCTGCATCAGCTCCCCCTGACTCATCCGCTGCACGGTCTGCGAGGTGACGTCGAGGAAATCGAACTCCTTGTTCTCGTTCGCCAGGCGAAGTCCCTGCGCCAGCATGTAGTCGCCGACCAGGACGGCGGTCTTGTTGTTCCAGACGGAGTTGACCGACGGGCTTCCGCGACGCTCGTCGGCCTCGTCGACAACGTCGTCGTGGACGAGCGTGGCGGTGTGGAGAAGTTCCACCATTGCCGCGCCGATATAGGAGCGTCGGGAGAGTCTGCCGGCGGCGGCTGCCGACAGCAGGACGAGGATCGGGCGGACCTGTTTCCCTTTCTTTTTCAGGATATAGCGGATGGCGGTATCCAGAAGAAGATTGTCGGAACGGAGGGCATCACGGAAGAACTTCCGGAACTCCTTCAGCTCCCGATCCACCGGGCGGCCTATATCGCCGAGCGTTATCCGGCGTGCACGATCTGTCTTTCCGTTGACGGCGATTTCGATATGCTCCGTGTTATTTGTCGTCATTCGCGGGCCTCTCACACATCGCTTCTTCAAGGGATTCCTTCCTCTGTCGAGTTGCAACGCGGGAGACCACGATGCTGATTTCATACAGGATGTAGAGGGGACCGGCCATCATCAACTGGTTGACCGGATCGGGGGTGGGGGTGACGATGGCGGCGACCACAAGGAGGATGATGACGGCATGCCGCCTGTACTGCTTCATAAACGTCGGGGTCAGGATGCCGAGACGGGAGAGCGCCCAGCTCAGGACCGGCATCTCGAAGACCGCACCGGCCGCCAGAATGAAGCCGAGGACGAAGCTGAAATAGGCTTCGATCGTGAAGTCGTTCCGGATCTGCTCGGCTACCTGAAACGACTGGGCGAATTCCAGAGCGGTCGGGATCATCATGTAGTAGGCGAAGGCGACGCCGGCAAGGAAGCAGAAGATTGTTGCTACGGCGATTCCTCCGACGTATTTCTGTTCTTTTTGGTAGAGTCCCGGCTTGATGAACGCCCAGAGTTGCCAGAGAACAAAGGGGATGGCAATAATCAGTCCGGCAAAGAGACAGACCTGGATCGTCAGCGTGACCTGACCGAACATCACCAGGTTCTGGAACTGGATCGGGGGAGTGGAGTGGTTGGCCGGAGCAAGGAGAAACTGCCAGAGTTGCTCGTAGAAGATCGCGCAGGCCAGACCGCTGACCACAAGAGCGATCAGCGACTTGATGATCCGCCAGCGGAGTTCTTCCAGATGATCGAAGAACCCCATCTCACCGGTCGTCTCCTCACGGAG
>CBFGQN010000726.1:0-1830 GCA_965650895.1 uncultured Ignavibacteria bacterium
GGTCGCTGGGTTTCCGGCATCACCGAGGAAGAGCCTGCCTCGATCCTCTTTCTCCGGGGGGGGGAGGAGGCGGTTGCATCGGTCTCCCCCTTCATGCTGATCCGGGAGAAGCTGGCCGATCCCTGGAACTTCGATCTGTCGCTCGCCTGGACCGCGCTCGACCAGAAGCTGAAGGAACTCGGGGCGATATGATCCTCCACACCACCCGCATCCGTGTCCGCTACCGCGATACCGACCAGATGGGGATCGTCTACCACGGCGTCTATCTGGAATACTTCGAGACAGGGCGGACGGAGTTCCTGCGGGATGCCGGCATGGCATACTCCTCGATCGAGGAGACCGGCGTGATGCTCCCGGTGCTGGAGGCCGCCCTGCAGATGAAACGCTCCGCCCGCTACGACGACCTGCTGACCGTCCGTTCGATCATCCGCACCATGCCGACCGCCCGCCTGAGGATCGAATACGAACTCTACCGCGAAGAGGAACTCCTGGTCACCGGCCACACCATCCACGCCTTCGTTTCCTCCGACACGATGAAACCGGTCAGACCCCCGAAGGAATTCTTGCGGGTGTTGGGGGAACGGATGGGAGAAACCTTCGTTTATTAATCGATCTGCCTTCCACTTCTTGCATAACTGCCCAGGCGAAACTCCAGACATCCGGGCAACAATCGTACCGTTCGGCCTGCCCTCCGGAGGCAAAAAAAATCTCTTGGCCGATTACCTCGAATCTGATAAGTTCACCTTGAACATTTTGTTATTGTGGCATGGCTTATCGCACTCTTCATATCGCCTTCCTCTCCTCACTCTTCGGCGTGTTGTTTCTCACCTGTCTTCCTCTTCCGGCTCAGAACGAAATCGTCGCCAACGACAGCGCGAAACTGCTCCGGCGCATCTGGATGATGCGGGGAGGGGTGGTCGGGGGAGATCAGGTCGGTAGGGGAGCCGGGAGTGTCGGGGACATCGATCGTGACTCACTGCAAGATTTCGGATGGTACCTCGGTGCCACGAATCAGTGGCATATCCATCGCGGTGGAAGTGAGATCAGCACAACAGCTTACCAGATTCTCGATTCTTTGGGAACCATTCCCTCTCATCCGATTGTCGGAGATTTCTACGGCAACGGGAAACCGTATGTCGGGTTCTCCGGCTTCTTTCGGGTTGATACATCAGGACCGCGAAGGAAGCTTTTTATGCGGTACCGGTTGGTTCCAGTAGAAGGAGATACGCTCTCGTTGCATTCGGCTCTGACGCTTGCTCCGGAACTCACCTGGCGTCCGAATCTGGAGACGACGCACAGGAATGCATTTGCGATTGACCTGGATAGAGATGGCGACGATGAGCTGATTATCGTGGCGGCAGTGATTCTGTTCGACCAAGAAGCCGACCGTCACGCAGAGATATGGATATTCGAGGGGGGGCCGGAGTTCCAACTTGACACGCCGACTGTCGTGCTCAAGGATACTGAGGAGAATTATATACGGTTCGATGTCTCTATAGGAAATCTTGATGGCGATCCCTATCCTGACATTCTCGCTGCAGGAGACTATAACCCTGCCGATCCGGTCAACCGACTCAAGTTCTGGTGGGGACATCCCAACCTTTCACAGCTTTCACTCAATCCGGAACGAACGCTCACACTCAACGATTCCGAGACCTATCCGAACGTCTCCTTTGCCGTTCCCTTCATGCCCTTGTTCGACAGCGATGGGGACCGCGTTCAGGAGTTCATGCTGCCGGGAGCAGACGGAGACTGGTACTACTACAACATGAACGCGCCGGGGAAAGACCCGCGCACCCGCCCTCTGACCCTTGCCGATGCCGAGCGGAG
>CBFGQN010000727.1:0-1828 GCA_965650895.1 uncultured Ignavibacteria bacterium
CATCAAGTCGTTCTCGCCGCAGAAGTTCCCGTGGTTCAGGGACGAATTCATCGCGCCTGATGATCTTGCTGCGGCTTACCGAGGCGAACCGCTCGTGAATATGTTCGCCGGGTTCGGAACGCCGGAAGATACGAACGCGCGGTTCAAGTACCTGCTGGCACACGGACAGACCGGACTCTCCACCGCGTTCGACCTGCCGACGCTGATGGGGCGTGATGCGGACGATCCCCTTTCCGAAGGCGAAGTCGGCGTCTGCGGCGTGGCCGTCTCCTCGCTGGCCGACATGGAGATCCTCTTCGACGGCATTCCGCTCGACAAGGTCTCGACCTCGATGACGATCAATTCGCCGGCGATCATGATCTTCGCCTACTACCTGGCGGTTGCCGAAAAGCAGGGAGTGCCGTTCGATCAGCTTCGCGGCACGCTCCAGAACGATATTCTGAAAGAGTACATCGCGCAGAAGGAATACCTCTTCCCGCCCCGCCCCTCCACCCGCATCATCGCCGACATGATCGAGTGGTGTACCGACAACACGCCGAAGTGGAACCCGGTCTCGATCAGCGGCTACCACATCCGCGAAGCCGGTTCGACCGCCGCGCAGGAACTGGCCTTCACGCTGGCCGACGGCTTCGCCTACGTCGAGGAGTGTATGGCCCGCGGAATGGATGTGGACAGTTTCGCGCCGAGACTTTCCCACTTCTTCAATGCCCACATCGATTTCTTCGAGGAGATCGCCAAGTACCGCGCGGCGCGGCGCATCTATGCCCGCCGGATGCGGGAGAAGTACGGGGCGAAGAACCCGAAGAGCTGGACGCTCCGCTTCCACACGCAGACCGCGGGATGTTCGCTGACCGCACAGCAGCCGGAGAACAATATCGTCCGGACGGCACTGGAGGCTCTCTCGGCGGTTCTCGGCGGTACGCAGTCGCTCCACACGAACTCGATGGATGAAACGCTTGCCCTCCCCTCGGAGAAGGCGGTAAAAATCGCCCTTCGGACGCAGCAGATCATCGCCTACGAGACCGGCGTCATCAACACGGCCGATCCGCTCGGCGGCAGCTACTACATCGAGGCGCTGACCGACAAGATCGAGGCGGAGGCGGAGGAGTACTTCGAGAAGATCGACTCGCTCGGCGGGGTGATCCCGGCGATCGAGGCCGGCTTCTTCCAGCGGGAGATCGCCGACGCCGCCTACCGCTATCAGCAGGAGCTGGACCGCAAGGAGAAGCTGATCGTCGGCGTCAACGAGTTCGAGGAGGAGGGAGGAGAGATCGACATCCCGATCCTCCAGATTTCGAAGGAGGTGGAGCTGAAGCAGGTTGAACGCCTCCGCGAACTGAAAGCGACACGCGATCAGGCAAAGGTGGAGGAGACGCTCAACACGCTCCGCGTGGCCGCGCAGGAAGAACTGAACCTGATGCCTCCGGTCCTCGACTGCGCCCGGGCCTACGTCACCGTCGGGGAGATGTGCCGGTTGCTTGAGGAGGTTTACGGGGTGTATGAGGAGACGCCGGTCTTTTGACCGGAAGCACCCCATCAGATTCAAAAGAGGAAGCGCGTGCTGAATGATAATCGCTACGCGCTTCCTCTTTTTATGTTCTTCTTTATTCGCAATGACACTCCCATCCATCCTTACCACTGTACCGCACCTGTTCAGTCCATAAGCCCGACTCTTCTTCCGAATGCCCTGAATGCCGTCTGGAGAGATTGCACCATCGACCTCCGATATAGACCTTCCTCGGCGTATAGAAGAAGAGAATTCCTGGAAAGGTTCCGGTGATTTCCGAAGCGGTCACATTACCTTCTCGGTATGACGGTATGCCGCTCA
>CBFGQN010000728.1:0-1818 GCA_965650895.1 uncultured Ignavibacteria bacterium
GAGCGCGGCAGTCAGGGACTCGCCGGGCTCGACTTTCCCTCCGGGAAATTCCCACTGCAACGGGTAGCTCTTGTGTTCGGGGCGCCGCCCCATCAGCACCCGTCCCCCGGCGTCAAAGATCAGTCCGACCGAAACGGCGATAATCCTCTGTTTTTCCATGAAATCCCTGCAATAGTCGGTGATAGATTTTTTTCTCTCTTCGCTTGTTTTCCGTGCGTGACAATGGTAGATTTCAGCTTGTTTTTCGGTGGGCAAGCCCCGGTTCCGAAAACACCGAATATATGCCATGCGGGAGTAATTCAGTGGTAGAATGCAAGCTTCCCAAGCTTGACGTCGCGGGTTCGATCCCCGTCTCCCGCTCAGGTGAGCGTACCTGTGTCCGGTACGTGTCGGGTCCAGACCAGAGAACATAATGATGTGGAGGGAACGTATGTCTGCGTATGTGTATGTAATGAGAAGCACCCTCACCGGCAAGCATTCCGTCGGCGCTACGGACGATCTGGCGAGGCGCGTGGCGTCGTCCCGTCGGCTGACGATTTCCGATGCCCCATGGGAATGTGTCTACGTCGAGATCTGCAACGGTATGGATGAGGCGAAGAACCGTGTCCAGTATCTTCGCAGTCTGGAGGATCAGGAGAAGGGAATCCGCTTTCTCTATTCCAGCAGAATCAACTCCCGCCCCGGCAGCGGCGACAAGTGACCCCCCGGTCGTTATCGGCTATTTCCGACAACACCCATCAAATATCTGAAAAGCGGCGAGACGTCCCGGTCAGGGGTATCTCGCCGCTTTCGTTTGGCTTCATTCCGGAATGACCGTTACCGTCCGGTCTCAACAGGACCCGCTCTTCAAAGATTCTCCATCTCTTCTTCCACCCGTCGGGCAACCGGTTTGGCCAGCTTGATGATTTTCAGGCGCTCCCCCTTGTGTTCAAGAAAAAGGAAGCGGGGAGTTTCCCGGTCGAGCGTCATTCCCAGATTGTCGACGAAGAACTTCTTGAGATCGACGTTCTCCGGAGCGAAGAGGACGGTGAAGAACGAATCGTCCTCGCGCGGTTCCTTCTTCGGCAGGAGTTCCGAGGCGTCGTCATCCGGCATAAGTTTCGGGAGTGTTGCGGTGGCCGCCCTCAGCAGGGACTTGTTCCGGTCGACACCGATCATCTGCAGGGCCATCTCCGCCTCCACGCTTGCAGTGTCCCGCACCTCGAATGTGAGGATGTAGGCGTCCCGCTCACGGTCGCCGGTAATCGGCACGGTGATGAACGGATGGGCCATGGCCCGCAGATCGTTGATAAAGTGGGTGAACTCCTGGTCCTCGATATTGCCGAACGCCTCGCGCACTTTTTCGCCCAGATTCCTGAGCGATTCCATGTCCTGTTCCGGTGTGGGGGAGCGCTGGATCAACTCCGTGACGTTGATATAGACCGGCGTCTCCGGTCGGTAATCCTGAAGCCACTTGCGGAAGATGCCGACCGGGGCGAACATGTCCCGGAAATACGTGTTGTAGTTCCATGCGGACATTCCACGGTCGAGAATCTTCAGTCCGTCATCGACGTTCAGGGCGAAATAGTACTCTCCGTCTTCCTCAACAAATCGGGCTCCGTCCGCACCGGCAAGAAAAGCCCAGATCAGCGGGATCGTATGACGCTGCGTTATCGCCGCCGAGGCGATGTCCGACGGACCGTGAGGGCCGATAATCAGATATGAATTTGCGAGCATGTTCTTCTCTCTGTGATGTTGTACGGGTCTCAATCCTACAAATTTACGGAACCGGGTCTCCCCAAACGACTACAGGTCGTGCCGGTATGGAAATCGTAACGC
>CBFGQN010000729.1:0-1804 GCA_965650895.1 uncultured Ignavibacteria bacterium
TCTTTTGAGGCACTGGTAGCGGAACTGTTCAGAAAGATCTTGCATCGATACTCCAGATAGGTATCGGTCGGTTCCAGCACGATCCGGGTCCGGAACTCGCCGAGGGAATCATTGAAGCCGTAGACATCGATAAGGCGCCGCGATGTATTCTTGCCGAGGACAAGGGAGAACTCTTCGGTTCCGGCGTTGGTTCCGGCATAGGAGATGATCTCCCCTGATCGCGCATCGACAAACAGAAGATCGGCGTGATATAAAGCCTGTGTCTCCCTGTCCACCACGTTCCCCTTGATGACAATCGAGGTGGATCGCGTCTGTTTCCGGGCCATGTAAAGATCAAGCTTTTCGCTCTCTCCCTTTGTGAAGTAGATCACGTCTTCGGCCGCCGGAACAGTGATAAAACGTTCATCGTTGGATGTGTTGAACTCCGGACCGAGATTGACCGGTTGTTCCCACGCCGCTTCATCGGTAAGCCGGGAGACGAAGAAGTCAAATCCCCCATACCCTTTATGCCCTTGCGAACTGAAGTAGAGGGCGTTGCCGGCCGGAACGATAAACGGGCTGTCCTCTTTCTTTTTCGTGTTGATGGGACGGCCGAGATTCTTCGGTCGGGACCAGGTGCCGTCAGCCTGTTTGTAGGAGACATAGATATCGGTGTCCTCGTTCCCTCCGATGGCTCCGGGACGATTCGAAACGAAGAAGAGGGAACGACCGTCCGAGGAGACCGTCGGCTGTGCTTCCCAGTCACCGGTGTTTACCTCCCGGACGTTTCTGACTTCCACCCAGCCGACCTCTTCCAGTCGTGCCTCATAGATATCGCAATCTCCGAGTCCGTCCGGACGGCTGCAGGCCGTGAAATACATTGTCTGTCCGTCGGCGGAGATGGTGGCCCCCCCCTCGTTTCTGGAGGAGTTGATGGAACTGCCGAGGTTGCTCGGTGTGCTGAATTCAAGTCCGTCCCGCTCCTCTTTTTCAGCAACCCAGAAGTCATGTCCTCCCAGACCATGTTCTCTGTTCGAGACAAAATAGAGTGTCCGTCCGTCGGCTGTGACCATGGGGTTATAATCGTCGAAGTAGGAATTGATCGAGGCCAGTTTCATGACCACGATCTTTTCCTGCACTTGACCTTTCCCGGTTTCCGGCAAAGGATTGAGTTCCGATGTTGCGCGGATATAGCCGGGTGAGACGGGTTCCGGGACCGATTCTGCGGCCGGAATCAGCATATCCTGCAGTTCGCTGAGCGGCATATCCTGCAGGCTCGAAGAAGATTGCTCATCCGGTGTCTTGATGACCGGCGGTATGGTGGAAGGGATATGTACCTGATCCGCTTCCTTGTTAGTGCTACCGGTTGGCTCTGATTCTCTTCCTGAGTTCAACGGACCTTCCGATTCCGTCGGCCGGACTGCCGTGCTCTGTCTTTCCGCTGCCGACCCGGCTTCGTGCAACGGAATACCTGTGCTCTGTATCCCGTTCAGCGAAGAAATCCTTTCGCCGGGTTGTGGAGCGCGTTCTCCCCGAGTCATTGCGATGTTCTCGGCCTGCACAGTCTCGCGAGGGGTCTCATCCCTGGGCGTCAGGAAGAAAAGAGCAAGAACGACCGAACCGACCAGTGCGGTTCCCGCGATTCCCTGGATTCTTTTCCTTCCCGTTCTCTCAGCTGTTCGCCGTCGGCTGATGATCTCCGCCGCCTCTTCAGAAGCAATCAGTGAAGGTTGCTGACGCACTTGATCAAAGTACCGATTCAGGATGTCTTTGTGGTTCTTCATAACGTCTTGATTCCGCTGTGGCTTCAATACAACCGTGCAGG
>CBFGQN010000730.1:0-1801 GCA_965650895.1 uncultured Ignavibacteria bacterium
TCGGGAAAGCGGTCCTTGAACATGGAGGTCATCACCGATCCGGTAATGTCCCCGCCGAGCACGATGATCCGCTCATCCTTCTCGCCGAGTTCCACCAGTCCCTCGCCGAAGCCGTGGCGGGTCGGTTTGCTGTCGTATTTCTCGAAATTCATGTCGGACTTGTATGCTGTGAGTAGTTTTAAGCGTTTTGTTGTGAGGTGTCGGTTTTCGGCTGTGAGCTATCAGCAATGAGCTATCAGCAATGAGCTATCAGCAATGAGCTATCAGCAATGAGCTATCAGCCTTCAGTGATTTTTGGTTGTGGGGTGTTGGTTATATGTTCAGTTCCGTCAGGGCCTGTTCGGCCTGTTCTTCGTTCGGCGGATTGCCGTGCCACTTGTAGTTATCTTCCATGAAGGAGACGCCGCGACCCATATACGTTTTCGCGATGATGCAGGTCGGTTTTCCCTTGACGCTCTTCGCTTCGTCGAACGCCGCCAGGAGTGCGGCCGGATCGTGACCGTCCACCTCGATCGTATGGAAGTTGAAACTCTCGAACTTCTCTTTCAGCGGATAGACGTTCATCACCTCGCCGATTCGTCCGTCGATCTGGCAATCGTTGTTGTCGACGATCATGCAGAAGTTGTCCAGCTTGAAATGGCTTGCGGCCATCACCGCCTCCCAGATCGACCCTTCCTGCAACTCACCGTCGCCGGTCAGCGAGTAGACCCGTGCGTCGTTGCGGTCCACAAGTTTGTCGGCCATCGCCATCCCGACGGCGATCGACAGTCCCTGTCCCAGCGACCCGCTGCTGGTCTCGATTCCCGGCAGGTGCATATCCCGTCCCGGATGTCCCTGCAACCGGCTGCCGAACTGCCGGAGCGTCAGGAGTTCGGAGCGGGGGAAGAACCCGGCGTTGGCCAGTGTGGCGTAGAGGACCGGGCACATGTGGCCGGCCGAGAGGACGAACCGGTCGCGCCCTTCCTTCCAGGGATCGTTCGGATCGTAATTCATCACCCCTCCGAAATAGAGGACGGCGAAGATATCGGACGAACCGAGAGGTCCTCCCGAATGTCCCGACTTCGCCACGACAAGTGAGCGGATGATGTCGCGGCGAATCTCGGCTGCGATCTCCCTGAGCTTTTCCGGTGAGTGTCGTTCGTTCGTGTACGGCATATCTGCAAGCAGGCTGTCTGTATCGTGAAATCTGTTTGGATCCCGTCTGGAAAGAGAGACAAGATAAGAACAATTCAAGGGGTGAGGAACCGGGGGAGGGGTGAGCAAGAATTTGATACGCCGGGCGTTCGGGAGGGGGAACGGAACGATTCGCAAACGGGGTGCGGTCTTTCGTTTCAGCGACTGATAACTTTTTTTCGCCTTTGCGTGTACTTCTTTCCCGGGTCTGAAGCCGACGCCAATTGAAACCGGTGCATCCCTTGCCCGGACAGCCTCTTTTGAGTAGGTTTGGCCTCTCTGCAGACTCTACATACGGAAATAATTACTGGGTTAATCCGATTACAGGTGACATGAAACATATCCTTCTCGTTCTTGCAGGTGCTACGCTTTATCTCTCGCTGAGCGGCTTTCAATGCGCCTCATCGCAGATGAATACCGCAGAGCTTGCACTCAGAAACAAGGATTACGCAAAGGCTTCCGTTGCTCTGGAGGAGGAAGTGGCTCTGAGGCCCGACAACGGCAAGGCCTGGTATATGCTCGGGGCCGCCCGTTACGAGCTGGGAGAATTCCGTGGGATGAAGGATGCCTTTACCGAGGCCAGAGAGCACGCCGATTCGGAGACCGGCAAGCTTAAGCCGATGGAGTT
>CBFGQN010000731.1:0-1798 GCA_965650895.1 uncultured Ignavibacteria bacterium
GTGAGCTTTGAGCGGTCAGCCGTGAGCTTTGAGCGGTCAGCCGTGAGCTTTGAGCAGGCAGCCGTGTGAGGAGGAGTTGGGAGTATTCGGCATTTGAGAATCGAAAATCCAGATCGTCAGCAATCAAAGGACGCTTCAACTTCCACACTCATACACTCACACACCCATGCACTCACACACTTCTTCCTCTCAGATATGTGCATTGATGGGTCTTGAATTCGTGAGTCGGGCTTCGGCCAGTCCATTGCCGATCTTCTCCTCCGCCTCCTCCCGTTCTTCATGGTCGGCTTCGGGTCGCTCCATTTCGTTCCGGCATTCCGGCTCGTAGCTGAATCGGGCGATGATCGGGAAGTGATCGGAGCCGAATCCGGGAAGTCGTTCCATCATCACCAGTCGGAAATCACTGGTGTGGAAGATATGATCCAGCGGATAGCGCAGGATCGGATAACGTGCGTGGAACGTGCTGAAGGTTCCCCTCCCCTTGCGGGGATCGAGCATCCCGCTGATGTTCTGGAACATTCTCGTCGTCTCCGACCAGGCGACATCGTTCAGATCGCCGAAGACGATCGCCGGTTCCTCCTTCTTCCGGACCATCTTTCCGACAATCAGCAGTTCCGCATCCCGCTCGTCGGTGTCGGTTGCCGGAACCGGCGGGCGGGGATGCAGGGCGTAGAGAGAAAAGACATTCCCTGATGTCAGACGAACCCTGCAGAGGATCGACGGAATATCGTCTTCGACAAGGAACCGGACCTGGATATCGGACAGTTTCAGCCGGGAACAGAGGATCATACCGTAGGTGTTTTCCTGCGGGCGGCGAACCTGATAGGGGTGGGTCTGCCTCAGACTCCCTCCGATCTCCGCCACCCACCAGTCATCGGTCTCCACTGCCAGAAGAATATCGGGATCGTAGTCGGCAACAAGATCGAGCAGCCCATCGACATTCCGGTTGGTCATCAGGACGTTCGAGACCATGATCGTCAGCCGCCGGTTCTTATCGTTCCGCTCCGCATCCTTCGACTCGGTCGGCGCAATGCCGGTGTATGGAAAAATCCGGTAGAGCTGCCATGCGGCACAGAGAAGGGCAAGACCGCCGAGACCGGCCCGGAACGGCATATCGTATGGAGGGACAAGAAGCGGAACGGCCGAAGCCGAGAGAAACAGGGTCAACTGGATGCGGGGGAATCCCATATCCCGTATCCACCAGATTGTGGTGGGGATAAGTGGAAGGAGTGTACACAGGATGCCGAATCCCGCAACTACGACCGCAACCAACTGAAGGATGTCGAAAACCGTCGTCATGGTACATCACACAATTGCTGAAGGGGGCGTTCATCAGCAAAACGTTCTTCTCCCCTTCTCAGTTCCATTCTCTCTCCTCTGCCGGATCATTTCACATTTCCGTACCTTCCGTCCATGCAGTACAATGACGCCGAAGAGCAAAGGGATCGGGACGAACGGTTGCCGGCATTGCCGGAGAACGGCGGGGAGGACCGTTCCGTCCGCCGGAAAAAAATCACGCTGAAACGCCGGGAAGAAGTTAAAGGTCCACGGTTCAGTATTCGTTACGACGATGAACTGAACGCCGCACAGCTTGCGGCGGTGGAACAGATCGAGGGACCGATTCTGGTGATTGCCGGGGCAGGGACCGGAAAGACCCGGACGTTGATCTACCGCGTAGCCCGGATGATCGAGAGCGGGATCAGGGCCGACAACATTCTGCTGATGACCTTCACGCGCAAGGCGGCCGGAGAGATGCTCCGGCGTGCCGCCATGCTTGTCGGATCGCGGGCCGAACAGG
>CBFGQN010000732.1:0-1794 GCA_965650895.1 uncultured Ignavibacteria bacterium
GCTATGCGGTCGATGCCGAGCATCCGGTCGAAGATGCAGGTGTGGAGGATGGTGACGTCAAGTTCGGCGACGGCGGGAGGGATGTCCGTGCCGACGAGTTCTTCAATCGTGACCTCAGGCTTGATTGTTGCCAGAACCGTCCGTTCCCGTGTGCCGAGCAGGAAGGCCGGCCCGGTGGTGGCGACCAGATCCTCGAAACCGGATGCGAACGACGCAAGCGGCTGAAGATCGAATGCATCGGCCATCTTCCCGAGCAGTTCATCGAAGGTGAAGTCGGTGAGTGAGTGGACGATTCTGTGCGTCGGCAGGATCACCAGACCGGGATCGCTCATCGGCGACAGATAGATCATGATCGAATCGACCGGCAGATTCTCCCCGGCATCCGGATACGCGGCTCGCCAGGCGTTCCGGTAGTTCAGGGCGGTCTCGTAGCGGTGGTGACCGTCGACGATATAGACCGGGACGTCGGCGATCAATCCGGACAAGTGCGCAATCACCTCCGGGTCGGTCGCCTCCCACATCGAGTGGATTGTTCCGGAATCGTCCGTGGCTTCAATCAACGGTGTTCTGTCTGCGACAAATTCCCGCAAGGCTTCAATCCCCTGTTGTCCCGGGTCGGGAAACATTCCGAAAATCGCTTCCAGATTGGCATGGGTTTCCTGCATCAGACGGAGCCGATCCTCGCGCGGACCTTTCAGCGTCCGTTCGTGGGGCAGAACGATCCCCTTCTCGAACGGTTCCAGATGCAGCAGCACGATAAGGCCGGTTCGCGTAATCTCCTCTCCCGTTTCGGGATGGATGAACTTCTGCGTGTAGGGATAGATTGCCCGGTCATTCCGTCGTTCCAGCACCGATGCTGCAATCCATTCTCTCAGGATCCGGCCGGCCGTACCGTAGCGTTCGTCTCCTTCTCCCTCGGGGAGGGTCAGGTGCGTGATGTTGTGGGGATGTTTCTTCAATTGCCGAAGCTGGTCCGGCTTGATGACATCGTATGGGGGGGCGATCAGTTCTTCAATATGGTGCGTGTCGTGTTGGCTATAGATAAAAGGTCTGAACGCTTCAATTTGCGCCATTAGTCTTCCCGGTTCTACTTGAAAAGTTGTACATTTACCCCGATTCCGGCTGTTGGAACCGGTTGGCAAAGATAGAGAGTTTCAACAAGCGGAGCGAATCCACTTCCGGAATGAACAGACAAGGAGCAACAATGAAGAGATTCCTTACGCCTGGCGTTACGCTTTTGCTCTCCTTTATCTCTCCTTTTCTTCTGTGGGCCGATCCCCCCGATCCGGAAGATGTTCTCAACCCGGTTCCCGATCCGGAGAGCTATTATTTCCTGCAACCGTTTATCGGTCTGGGGTATTCGTTCCTGACGACCGATCCGATCAGACCGCAGCAGGCTCAGGCTCTCGGAGAGATCACCAACGGAGTGATCACCTCCGGGGGAGGAGTCGGTCTGGATATCGGTCTCGACTTCGGTTACGTTCCAAGCGAACATATCGCCGCCCGCATCGGCTTCTTCTACAGTCGCCGTGCCCTCTCCAACGACGACACGCTTACCGCACTCTGCACCACGCCTCTGGGGGCGAGGAACGAGACGGTGAATATGGATTACTGTGTTGTGGGGGACTATATAGGGATTCAGGCACAGGTGGATTATCGCTGGAACAAGTTCTTCGGCTTTCTGGGATATGCCTCGGCCCTTCCGATCAGGGTTTCCTATGAAGAGACCGACAGGATCACGGACACCGCCTCGATCTGCAACTATCTTTTCGATGGAGTCGACGCCAGCAAAGT
>CBFGQN010000733.1:0-1788 GCA_965650895.1 uncultured Ignavibacteria bacterium
GGAATCTCGTCCATCCTCCGAGATCATCGTTGCTTGGTCCGTCTCCTGTCAGATCAACATAATCCGGTGTGGTAACCTCGGTCAGAAGCCAGGCCACGGCATAGGGATCGGTCATCTCCTGTCCCAAAGCGGTTGAAGCCCTTGATTCATCGGTATAACTGTATGCCAGTGTGTTGTGGTGAACATTTCCGGCACTGTCGATCTTGATATTCCGCAGACCAAGCTGAAGCGATTTTTCATTGCGGACGAAAACCGGCAGACCATAGACATAGCGACTTCCGCCCTCACCGAACAGAGCGAATTCCCCGATCTGGTCGGCATACGCACTGCGGTCACGTACCCAGATTCTGGAGAAATCGTCTTTGCTATAGGATCGATAGTACTTTGCATTATTTCTGAGTTCCATCTCACCATTCGTGGTAAACCCGATATAGCCGTTACGCCCCGGGCGATCCCACTCAGGCAACTGCAGACCGATATTCGGATCAAGTATGGGGAATCGCTCTTTATCGTTGATGCCAAGGAAATCAATGACTTGAGTAAGGATGCTGCCGTCGGAGACAATCGCAGCACTACGCGGAGCATCAGTGTTGTCGTAGAGCAGATTACCTCCCATATCATTGGAGTACCTGAAGAACCAGGGTTCATCACCTGTGGTATCGAAGCGGAAGCGCGGAAGTGCATCCGGGTTTTTCCATGCTCCGGCACTGTACTCGATGTTTCCGTCTCCCCAGCGTGCGCCGACGCCCCAGACCGCTCCCCCGTCCGCCGTCGTCTCGAAGTTGTTCACGTCGATGTTGCTCGAGACGGCATTCTGTCTGAAGCCGCCGACATTCCGGTTGAAGGCACGAAAACTTCCCCCTCCGGAGACGGTGAAAAAATCCGCACTGCTGAACGGTATGGGCAGGAACTTGTCTTCGAGCAGATACGGGACATCTCTGTCAAAATAGAAATCCATGAGGCCATTATCGTCACTCTCCGCCAGATCGGAGTGAAGATATCCGTACGCGTTCTTGCTCACTTTGGACTTCGTCCACGTCTTCAGAACGTTGGAGCTTTGCCCGTAGTCGGCACCGATGATAATTCCCGGCGAAATGGAGATACCGATCTTCCACCCTCTGTTGGAAGATTCCCCTTCAAACCCGAGCATTGCCGGAGGACCAAGATTGATCTCACGGTCCCGAAAGATATTGGGTGTTCCTCCCGAACCGAGAAGTCTTCCGCCGGTACGTTGGAGAGAATTCATCAGAACGTTTCCGGGGGGATTTGAGGGCCCTCCAGGCTTTTTGGGTCGGACATCATATCCCGACGAAACCGCAGCAGCCATAAACAGATTCGGTGACAGGACCGGCGACCAACTCCCCTCTCCGTTATCGTTCATGAACTGCGCTCCTGCATATGTTCCCAGTATACTTGCCCCGGCCGAGACGCTGAAGGCATCACCATAGCCGGTTCGACTGTCATATCGCTTCATAGGAGAAATTCCGGCAGACAACCCCAGCGTAGCCAGATATCGATCATCAAAGATGTCACCGCTGCCGACTTCAGCCGAAATAATCGAACTGGCGGTAACGGTATAGTTACGTGGTTGCTGGTTGTAGTATGTAATGCTCCCACTCCAGTCATCCGGAAACCCCCTCTTCTCACGCACGATCGAGCCCGGATTCAGCGACCAGCCGTAGCCTACCCAGCCGACTTCCGCGTTCGGGTTCGTTCCTGCTCGGTAGGAGAGAGAGATCGTGTAGCTGCTGCCGTACGGTCCCGGTACCGTCATCACCGGAAGACCGT
>CBFGQN010000734.1:0-1757 GCA_965650895.1 uncultured Ignavibacteria bacterium
ATCAATCCGTCGGGTCCTCCGGCATTCCGTCCAGCGTCCGATAGTTCTGATCGTAGTAGAGAAGAGGAGTTGCCGGTATCGGTTCGGAAAGATAGATGTCGACGACCCGACCGAACATGATGGTGTGTGTGCCGATCGTCAGGGATTTGATCAGCCGACATTCCATCACCGTCGACGGCGTTGCCAGCACAGGCGCCCCGCTTCTCCCGGTATGCCAATCGATCCCGGCCGCCTTGTCGTTCCACGGAATCGATTCGGCGAAGCGCATGGAAATATCTTCCTGATCGCTCGAAAGAATGTGGACGGCAAAAGCTTCCGAATCGAGAATGACCGGTGCGGCTGAACTTGCGGTGTTGATCGAGACCATCACGACCGGCGGGTCGAGCGATATCGAGGAGAATGCCGAAACCGTAATGCCGACCGGACCTTCATCGTTCATCGACGTGACGACGGTCACACCACTTGCAAACCGGCGCATTGCCAGACGCAACCTGTCGGCCTCGACCGGTGTGAGTCGGTTGTCCGGAGTCTGCGGTTCATCGTTCATGGCCGCAAGATACGGAGAGTCCGAAGACGTAGATGTCTCATCCGCTAACGGGGAGGGGGAAGAGTAGAGGATTGGAATGAGGGGGTAGTTATGAGCAGTGAGTTATCAGCAATGAGCTATGAGCAGTGAGTTATCAGCAAGAGTTATCGGCAGTGAGCCGGCTGATAGCCGTAGCAAGGGAGGGTTCGTATGGAAGGGAGAGGGAATAGGAATAGGGAGCGGAGGAGAGGGGGCTGCTTTGCGGGGAGAAGGATTGTTATTTTAACTTGTTCCTGAAATGATGCAGGCGGGGAGCGAACGAAGCCGAACCAAAGAGCGAATCGTGTTGGGGGAGGAGAGCGGACTCGGCGTGGCAGGGGAATCCTGCGTCGGTGCGGTCGTTCGGCAGTTGCCCGACTGTTCAGGGCGACACGGCATCGAATGCAAATATCAATTCTGTCAAAATAGATCATCATGTCCTTTACAAACAATCTGCGGTCATTCATATCCGCCTCCATTCTCTTGCTGATGATACTGACGCCTGAAAGCTCCAGACTGACGGCTCAGGGTTTCGACTACACCCGGATGGCACGTCCGGAGCTGGGTGAGAACCACAAGATCGACCGGGAGAAGATGGACTGGCAGCGGTACGTCCTCGCTGGACCGATCAGCACGCAGAGCGGTCTGTTCCTCAACAGCAACACGATTGCCGAGAGCGATGTCAATCCGGCTCCGCAGAATGAATCGTCCATCGCCATCAGTCCGATCGATCCCGATTTCCTGATCGCCTCGGCGGTCGATTCGCGGCCGGGTGCCTGGGTCTATATCTCGCGTGACGGGGGGGCGTCGTGGGAGAACATCAGCCTGGGAGTCGTCAACGACGTCTGGCAGTCGGGGAACGATCCGTCGGTCGGGTTCGATCACATGGGAAACGCTTACGTGATGTACGGTGCCTTTCCCCGTCCCTTCACCGGCGAGTCCGGTGTCTACATCGCAAAGTCGACCGATCAGGGGATGAGCTGGACGCCCCACATCAGGGTGATTGAACACAAGGGTGCGATGACGCCCGACTCGGCGTTCGAAGACAAGTATTATATCGAGATCGACAGATCGCCGAGCTCTCCCTATCAGGGCTGGATGTATACCCCATGGAAACGGGTGACCGACCGGGACAGCGCCACCGAGATCGTCTTCACCCGCTCGACCGACGGCGGCATGACCTGGTCAACCC
>CBFGQN010000735.1:0-1755 GCA_965650895.1 uncultured Ignavibacteria bacterium
ATTCAAAATCCGTTCGGCCTCAAGTTCAGCCTCGGCGACTTTTCCCTGACCGGTTTTCTTGACGAGCAGCCAACCGATTGCCATACCGGCCAGCGCCCCGACAATCGCGGCAATTATTATTGAAAATTCCATATCGCATGTAGGTAATGTATTTCAAAGAACTCCATTTCCAGACGGAGTCTCCATGTCGAAGGTTGCATGGTTCCGTGACGATGGTCACGATGATCAATTGAGTTTGTGCGGGAGGACTAAATCGAGCGCACGCACCTGTTGCGATTGTTGACGGCAGTGGTTGAGAATTCAACATGCCGCATCGCTCCACCGATGCAGAAAGAAGGAATTACACTGGCAGGTTCTGCACAACGCAGAGAGGAGAAGAAAACAGTGCGCACGTTCGCCGAGGGACCCTCACGAGGAGGAATCCTTGGGCAAGGTAATGAACCCAGCTAAGACACAGTGGGAAATCGCCGTCGCACATCTCACGTCCACCGGCAGCCCGGCTTGAAAGCCGGAGACTGCGTCCGCCGAAGCGAACCGAGGCCTGTGATCAGCGCGTCGAACTCAAACCCTGTATTATAAGAAACGGTTCATATAATTGCGTGTCACGACGAACGTGTCCGCACTAATTTCAAAGATACCGGTTTACCCGGAACCGGGCACCATATTCGAATTACCGGCTCTGATATTGCATGATACCTTCCCGGCTTCATCAGACCGAGTCGAGCAATTGCTTCAGCGCATCGTCAAGCTCGTTCAGCCGCATAACAACATCCGCCCCCCAGGTCCTCGCTTTTGCCTGTTCGGACATCAACTCTTCAGCCGTATTCAATGCAGCCAGGACCGCTGTCGTTGTCGCCGGCTGCATCGGTACCCTGGAGGCCACCGATCGCATCTGCTGATCGACAAACGTCGCCGCGCGGCGAATCTGATCTGGATCTTCCCCTCGCAGCTTGTATTCGCTGTTGTAGATGTTAACCGAAACGCTTTCCACAGGGTCGCCTTTGCCTGAATATGAATGCAACTATCAAGTGCCTCTGCAAAACAGGGATCGGTAGTATTCCGATCCGGTGTTTTTGATTGAAAATGATAACCGTCCGTTAAACGGGAGCCCTTACCTGAGACTGTGATTCCTGGAAACCATCTCAGGAAAGGAAATGTTCAAGCCAATGTAAACTCTTCTGTACACATCAAAATCGCTCGCATGTGTACCGGGCTCAAACATAAGAAAAAGGAACTGAGGAAGAAAGGATTCTTCACAACTTATCCCTCCTCAGTCTCGATAAGATGCTTGTCGATCAGCGAAATCGCCTGTTCTACCTGACCAATCAACACTTTCTGGTCCTCTTCACTGACGGAGAATCGCTCCTCCATTGCCCCCTGCTGTGCCTGTAATGCAGCGAGCTGTTCGCGAAGCGATTCGGCCTCCCTTTCGTGAACCGAGGCAAGTTCAAGAGCAGCTTCCAGATCACGGGCCAGCGCATCCTTCTCCTCCTCAAGAACGGTATGCCGTTCGTTCCCCACCGATTCGAGTTGCTGTACGCGAAGAATCGTCGATTCGACCGTAGCCCGGGCCTGATCCCGTTCTCTTTCAAGTATTCTCATCTGCCCGGCGGCATCATTCCGGTCTCTCTCCGCCTCTGCTATTCGCCGTTCCCACTCCTCCATACGGGAAGCACCGGATGCCTTCTCCTCTTCCAGCATTCTCTCGAGTTCAACGACACGAGTTTGCACATCACCGGCCTGACGTTGCTCTTG
>CBFGQN010000736.1:0-1732 GCA_965650895.1 uncultured Ignavibacteria bacterium
GGGATTTCTCGATCTTGTCGTCGCCCGCTATCGGGGGACGCGCCTCGGCCGCCACCGGGAGTCCGGCCTCCTCCAGCGCCCGCAGGTCGCGGTAGATCGTCCGGACGCTCACGCCGAAGTACTCGGCCATGTCCTCGGCCCGGACAACGCGCTTCCCCTGCAAGTGAAGAATAATGCCGGCAAGTCTGCTGAGTCGGGTCATAACTATCTGGTGTGGAGTCCGGTTCGTTCTTCTGATCGAATCCAATTTACGGGATTCGGAGAGAGAGGCGGAGTCGTTTCCAGACCTTCCGGTTGCGGGACATTGTCGAGATCCGATTCCGGTCTCTCCCTTCCCTCTTCCTATTTCCTCTTCCTGTAGTTCAGAACGGCCAGTCCGTTCAGCACCAGAGCAAAGATTCCCATCGTCCTGAAATCGGGCCAGAGATCGGCAAAGGTGCTTCCTTTCAGAACGACCATCCGCATCACGCGGATGAAGTAGGCTGCCGGGTTGAACTTCGTCAGCGTGACGGCCCACTCCGGCATCGAGTCGATCGGCGTGTAGAGCCCGCCGAGGAGGATGAAGATCATCAGAAAGAAGAAGGAGATGAACATCGCCTGTTGCTGGGTTTCGGCCAGGGTCGAAATCAGCAGACCGAATCCGAGCACGGCAACCATATAGACGGCTGCAAAGGCGTAGATCACAAGATAGCTTCCGCGTGGAACGATACCGTAGGCCAGCCAGGCGGCAACGAGTCCGACGGTCATTGCAACCAGGCCCAGCACCCAGAACGGAATCAGCTTTCCGAGAATGAACTGCCACTTGTGGATCGGGGTGACGTTGATCTGCTCGATTGTTCCGATCTCCTTCTCCCGCACGATGTTCAGCGCCGTCAGGAATGCGCCGACCATTGTCAGCAGGACGGCGAGAATTCCGGGAGCCATGAAAAGAGGGTACTTCTGAAGCGGGTTGAAGCGGACCGAGGAGACGATGTCGATCTCCTGTGCCGGGCTTAGCGGCGGTTCCGGCATCATCTCCGTTACGATGTTCCTGTTGAACAAGCCGATGATGTTCAGCGCATAGGCCGTTCCCAGTCCCCCCTTGACGCCGTTGACCGCATTTGCCGACAACATCACTGTCGTCTTTCCCTCGCGGATCAGGTCCCGCTCGAATCCGGAGGGAAGTTCCAGAAGAACATCCGCCTCGTTCCGCTCCACCAGGTGGAGTCCATGCCGGTACGATTCTCCGTAATCCACCAGCCTGAAGTGATCCGATGCCGCAAACTTTTCCGTCAGGCGGCGCGACCATGTCGAGTGGTCATGATCGATCACGGCAATGTTGACGTTCCTTACCTCGTAGTCGGCCGCCAGGGGGAGCAGCAGAAGCTGAAGTGTGGGGGCGACAAGAATCATTCTGACGATTGCCGGGTTCCGGAAGATCTGCCGGAATTCCTTTTGCAGGAGAAACAGGAGTGTGCGCATGGTTCTCGTTCCTTCCTTACGTGAGACGAATACTGAATTTCCGGGCGCTCACAAAGGTGAAGAAGAGGGTCATCCCGGCCAGGATCAGCGTCTCCCGCCAGATCCCTTCAAACCCGAGTCCTTTTATCATAATCCCCTGCACGATATGGAAGAACCACTTTGACGGGATGACGTTGGAGATGAGCTGCAGTGCGAGAGGCATGTTTTCGATGGGGAACATGAAGCCGCTGAAGACGAGAGTCGGCATCATCATGCCGATCAGTGTGATGAG
>CBFGQN010000737.1:0-1712 GCA_965650895.1 uncultured Ignavibacteria bacterium
AAAGCCGACAACTCACAACCGATTGCTCGTTGCTCAAGCTGATAGCTCAAAGCTGACTGCTCATAGCTCACCCCCCCTCCCCCGTTCCGGAAAATCCCGTACATTTGCCCCATGATTCGAGACTTCCAGCAGCACGGCGTTTCGCTCGCCCGCTTCGTTACGACGGCTCTTCTTTCCCTTGGTCTTCTTTCGTGCGGCGGCACGGTTGCCAGAAAACGGGTAACGCCGCAGGAGTTGGTCAATCTGCGATCGATACCGGTCACGATCGAGGGGACGCTCCGTTCGGCCTATATGACCGACGATTCCTGTTACTACACCGAGTGGGCCTACGGCGTGATGACCGAGGATGCGTCGGTCAGTCTGACCCCGGCCTATCAGAGCAGCGATTCGATTCTGGTGGTTACCCCGCACGGCGTGATGCTGCTGGATATATTCGACGTCAAGCTGTACCTCGGCGCCTACTTCTCCCGGACGTTCAGTTCCGAGAACGCCTCGATCGCTCCGCTGCCGATCCAGAAGCTTGTGGAGAAGGAAGGAGGAATTATCGCCGTTCACGAATTTCTGCTCCGTCCGGAACAGACGTACTATGCGCAGGTCCGCAGGGAGTTCGCACCGGGAACCGACCCGGCCGAGACGGCAGGCGTCGGCTCACGCCTTGTCGTGGAGTTGTCCGATCGCCCCTTTGAGGGGGAGACGCCGCAGCGAGGTCCGACTCCATCCTACAACTACTGAGCTCACCTGCATCAACCGAACAGGATCTCTGCCTCAGCATCTCCCCTTTGCGGATGTCACATCGTCCCCCCGCCCCGTCACGATACCATCCTTTTACCTCTTCCACCCGACGGCAGGCTTGAACGATCATCCCGATCCATTGTATTTTGTCCGATAATTTGTCCATATTTCACAGCAGATTGAACGACACGGGGGAGTTAACTGATGAAACTGATGCATTACGGTTTTCGATTCGGAATGATCTGCCTCTGCCTTGCGGCGGCAACAACTGTTGCCCGGAGCCAGACGGTCCGCGTTCTCTACTACAGCGGGGATGTCTCCGTGGGAGGATCGGGAAAAGCCAGACTGGGACAGCAACTGAAAAGCGATGACAAGGTCACCATCGGCTCTTCCAGTTCGCTCCAGCTTTCGGTGAACGGAAAAGTGCTGAAGTATACCAGCCCGATGACGTTGAAGATTTCCGATGCGATCAAGCGGGCCGGGACCGGAGAGAACAGCGTGGTGGCGAACTCCGCCCGGACGCTGGCCGGGGCCAGCGGAGCCGGAAGAAGCGCCCGGACAAGTGTGGCCGGGGCAACCCGCGCCTCAGGCAAAGAGGAGACGGCCTATTTCGACTCGCTGAAAACCGAGAGTCTGAATACCGGAACCATGCGACTGAACAGCGAAGTGGAATCGCTGACCGGCGTCGGAGACGCATCGGGAATTATCAGTCAGGTGTCCGAGAAAATGAAGGATGAGGCGTTGATCCTCCTGCAACCCCGGTCGACGGCAGTCTCCGGAGGACCGATCCGCTTCCGGTGGATGCGGACGCCAGGGGTGACGGCCTACGTGATCTCGGTCAGGAACTATCTGGGAGAGGAGATCCACCGGACAGAGACCGCCGACACATCGTACATCTGGACAGCTCCGACGCTGAATCCGGAGGAGATCTACACGTGGCGACTCTCCGACCGGGAAAATCCCCGGAACTCTTTCGGCGC
>CBFGQN010000738.1:0-1710 GCA_965650895.1 uncultured Ignavibacteria bacterium
AACTTTTCATTTTGAATTTTCTCTTATTTCCTGATGACGATCGGCCACGGCTCTCCCCGGTTGCCGCTGTCGTCCCACTGCTGTAGCGGACGGGGAATCAGTCTTCCCGTCTTTTTGTCGCGTCGCAGGTGGAGATAGCAATAGGTCCGGTCGCGGCGAATCTCTCCGCTTGAGGTCTCCACAATCGGAATCCACGTTCCGGTGTTGTAGAACCAGCGACCCTCGGTCTGGAACTGGTCCGGGTTGTGCGTATGTCCCATCGTCACGATCCGGTAGTCCGTGTTTTGCATCACCTTCCGTGCAAATTCTTCCAGCGAGTCCGGTTCCTCCAGTTGCAACCCGGCCACGATCCGGGCCAGGAAGTAGGAGAGGATCAGCCCTCCTATGTACTTGAATCCCTCCAGCGCTGCGCTGACGATTCCGTCAAGGATTGATCCGGACGCCTCTCTGCGGGATGTAAAGAGACCGGCAATATCATCCCACCGCTCGGCAAAAGCGATGACCAGTATCGCTGCAGGAAGGACGACCGCCAGGAGAATCGAAAAGAACCGGGCCAGCATGAAACGGACGTACCGCCAGTTCTTCCGGAGAACCTGGTAGAGGAGCCGGAGATGGTAGAAGATCAGCTTCAGAGCGAGGGGGAATCGTTCGCGGATCAGCATCGGCAGGATGTTCTCGCGGGGACGAATATTATCGATAAAGGGGTAGGCTCCTTCCAGTCTGTTCAGCAGATACCGGTTGAAGAATGAACCGAACGGAATATTCAGTTCAGGCTCGCCGATCTTCTTGTTGAAGACTTCGGCCGGTTCTCCCAGCACGAACGTGTAGCGATCATATCGGTGTCCGTGTTCGATGTAGAGATCGGTGTCGATCAGGAGTGCGTCGTCGATGAAGATCAGGTTCGGCAGAACCCGTTTCAGGAGAACCTGCTCCAGATCTTCTCCGGTTTCGCCGGCAATGATCCTTGCCAGTTCCAGTCGGAGTGTGTTCCGCACACCTCGCCAGTACCATTCCAGATCGTGGTTCCCCTTGACGATCACCAGTTGGTTCCGTTCGTCCTTCAGCCACCGGGCCAGAGCGGCGAAGAGTTCCGGATGCCCCCGGATCGATCGGTGGAGTCGCCAGACCGAACGGTAGTCGTGCGTCTTCATCCCGAACGTCCGCTCGCGCCTGTTGTCGATTGCGGCGGCCAGTTCTGCGGGATTCTTGCGGATGCCGACATCGGCGAGTCTCCGGCTCCACTCGTCGAACTCTTCCTTCGATTCCGGCAACTCGATGATCCGGAGGAAGTCGAGGAAGTCTCCGTTGATAATCAGGATGCCCCCTTCTCCCTTCACCTCTGCGCGCATGTGCTCGATGAAGCGGGCAAAGGCTTCGTCGCTGAAAAAGTTCTCCGTCCCGCCGTAGCGATTGTCGGCATCGAGACCGGCGGCCAGATGCAGATCGCTTACCACAACCACCTGTCGTTCCTCTCCCTCCCGATAGACGACGCGCGGATATTCTCCTCCTCCGACGACATATTCCGGAGCGATACTCTCCTCCTCGCAGCGGAGCAGAAGGTGTGTTATATCGGAATGGATTGGCTGCATTGTTTGCGCAGGAACATCCTGCCGGTTGTGCGTTCTTTCGTTCTGCGATTCTCGGAATTCTTTTCGTTGATCCCGCTCTATGCCGCCGATTCACCAGAGCTGAAACAGGATCGCATTCGCG
>CBFGQN010000739.1:0-1674 GCA_965650895.1 uncultured Ignavibacteria bacterium
GAATGCGCTTTGCGTGTATTCCTTGAGTGATCGAAACGTGCAGAAGTCGCAATCCGCAACCGGTGAAAGGGAACCCTCCCTTCCCGACTTCGTCCGAACCCGCACAAAAGGGCAGGCAGTCCGGCAGACTGAATCCTTGTCGCAGACTTCCCGTAGAGGCGACCCGTTGCGGACGACCCTCCAGCCGGATCGCGGATGTTCCGTTCGTACACGTTGCCGACTGAAATCGAGAAACCACAGACCTTTTATGAAACAGCATATTCGCAATTACGTTCTTGCCGCCGCTCTCCTCATCTCCCTTGCGCTTCCTGCAATGCTTCGCGCACAGCCGGGAGGGAGAGGGATGATGCCCTCCGGCAGTCTTGTCGGCACCATTACCGGAGATGATACGGGAGAGCCGATTCCGGGGGCGACCGTCGCCATCTGGAAGAGTGCCGATTCCACGCTGGTGACCGGAGCGGCAACCAGAGGGGACGGGACGATCGCGCTTGAGGGACTTCCGCCCGGTTCATACTATCTGAAAATCAATGCACTCGGCTACCTGCCGCAGGTTATCCCGTCGGTCGAGATCACCCGGAGCGCCATGAAGTTCGACTTCGGGACGATCCGGATGCAGCCGGACGAAGACTTCGAGACCGAAGGGGTGACGAAGACCGGAGAGCGTTCCGACATCGAGTTCCGTTCCGACCGGACGGTCTACAACGTCGAGAATCAGCCGGTCACCGCCGGAGGAAACGCCATCGACGTGCTGAAGACCGTGCCGCAGGTCGAAGTCGACATCGACGACAACGTCAGTCTGCGGGGGAGCCAGAACGTGGCCGTTCATATCAACGACCGTCCGGTCCCGATCAGCGGCGAGGCTCTTTCGGCCTATCTGAAGGGGCTTCCGGCCGATATGGTCAAAAGTGTCGAGGTGATTCCGAATCCGTCGGCGAAGTACGATCCGGACGGCATGGCCGGCATTATCAACATCGTGCTGGAGAAGCGGAAGGATCAGGGAGGGGTCAGCGGAAGCGTCAACCTGAGTGCCGGAACGGGAGACAGCTACAATGCCGGCGGATCGCTGAACTGGCGGAAGAACAAGCTGACCCTCTTCTCCAGCTACAGCTTCAACTACGGAGAGTGGGATGCCGAGGGGATCGTCTACCGGGAGAACCGTCTGGCCGACCCGGTAACGATCCTGAACCAGGATTTCTCCGGCAGCAGCCTCCATCGCTCCCACGTCCTGAACACCACGCTCGACTACGCGATCAATGACGTCAACTCCCTTTCGCTGACCGCACTGCTCAGTCACCGTTCCGGACAGGGGGATGACCGGATTTCCTATGCGATCAGGGAGCAGGGGGGGAGCGAAACGGACAGCACGCTGAGGAACAGTCCGAACAGTCGGGGCGGATTCAACATGGACTACACGCTGGCCTACCGCTGGATCAAGCAGGCGTCGAACCACGAGTTCTCCGTGGAGGCCCGCTACGAGTTCCAGGTCTGGGACCTGGAGATACCGCTGCCCGGCACCAGCTTCGACGGGCCCGGCGATGTCGATGCCCTGGTCGAGGCCTTCCATGCGGCGCATGAACGGGTCTTCGCCGTGCGGGACGAAAGCTCGGTGGTGGAGTTCGTCAACTGGAAGGCGCGGCTGACCAGGGTGCTGGATAACCCGGCGCATGGCGTCAC
>CBFGQN010000740.1:0-1668 GCA_965650895.1 uncultured Ignavibacteria bacterium
AGAAGACCGAATGTACAACTTCCCACCGACATACTACCCGCCGTGTGACGAAAAGGACGCATCTGCGGAAGGAGATAAAAACGATGAGGGGTCGACACCATCCGTCCCTTCTTCTTTCGGCAATGTTCTTTCGTCGATTTTCGAAACAACAGGAAAACCGGGAAGGGTTACGGCAGGAAAAGGGTTCGGATAGGGAGGGTGCTTCCTCAGTCGGGAGAGGTCCTGTGCTGGAGAATACCAGATTTCATGGCTGCCGGCAGCTTGGCGATGGAATTCAAAGCCGAGCTTTCTCAATCGTTTAATAATCTGGCGATATGTAAATCCAGCTAACCGCCCCACATTACAATGCCACGACAAGAGGATAATCAAATCGGTCATCGAGTTGCCGCACTCTTGCCTGATCCGCATGTTGGGATTCAAGCAATTTCCTCGCAACATCACGAGCGATTTCCAGAGTCTCGGTAATGGTGCGTCCCTGTGCTACAAGTCCCTGCACATCATCCGAGGTTGCCGGATATACTCCTTCCGGCAATTTTTCAATATGAATCTGAATTGTCCCTTCCATCAGTCATCACCTGTTGATTTCATCGGACAGCCTGCCAAGTATTCCGAATATAGGGAAGAAGTATACCTTATACCATCTTTTACGCCAATCGGCTTCCGGCCTGCCGTGCCGCCCCTCCCCGCCCCGGAAACAGAACCTGTCGCCATCCCCTCAGAAATCTACCCTGTACAACCGCTCCAGTTGCTTTTCATTGACGCGTGAAGGGAGCCTTCTGAAGAGAAAATTTCTCAGTCGGATCTTCGCCGGATGCTCCAGTTGAGCCATCTTCCCCAGTCGCCGTGACGTGTTGATGATGTAGTGCGTCCGTTTCAGCCTGCGCCGTTCGAACCGGTTGAAAGCCTCGGGTATGTTTTCTCCTTTCTGAAGTTCATCTGCAATAACGACCGCATCTTCGATTGCCTGACAGGCCCCTTGTCCCATGTTCGGCGTGGTCGCGTGGGCGGCATCCCCGATAAGCAGAACCCGACCGAACGCATAGCGGGCAAGAGGGGGAACGTCGATGATATCGTTCCACAACAGATTCTCGTCCTCTGTCCGCTGCAGGATCGCCGGTATCGGCTGGTGATAGTCCCGGAAGTTGTTCAGCAGGTCGTCGGTCCGGTAGTTCCGGAATCGGTCGCTGTTCCGCGGTCCGTTAACGCAGGCAAACCAGTAGAGCTTGTTCTTCGCCAAGGGCACGATACCGAATCGCCCCCCCTTCCCCCACGTCTCCGAACTTTCCGTCAAATCGCCGCCGGTATCCTCGATCACCGAACGCCAGCAGGTGTATCCGGCATATCTGGGGACCGAGCCGGGGACAAGTTTCTGCCGGATGGCCGAGTGGACACCGTCGGCCACAATCAGGAAGTCTGTTTCGTGCAGTGTGCCGTCGGCAAACGTGATTTTGACTCCCTTGTCGTTCCGTTCCAGATCCATCCCCCGTTTATCGGTGAAGATCGTCGCCGGATCAAGTTTTGAGAGGAGAAGTTGATGCAGTTCTCCTCTGTGAATCGTGAAGTTGTCGATGCCGAACCGCTCACTGATGCGGCCCGTATCGACGCGGGTGATCGGTCTCCCCTGCTGATCGAGCACGTAGGTGCCGGCCGAGTGATCCATGGTGTAGC
>CBFGQN010000741.1:0-1648 GCA_965650895.1 uncultured Ignavibacteria bacterium
CGCTTCGATGACCGAGGCTTCGGTGGATATCCGATCTATGACGGGCGTTCCGGACCGTATGCCTCGATGATCGAGACATCGCGGGGGATGTACACGCTCGGTGATGCCCACGGCCACGTCCCGGGTGTCCCGCGTGACTGGAGCGGCGAAGGCTCTCCCTTTACCGGGACTACATATATCGGGTCTCCCTCGCTGCAATTCGGCAGCGGATCCGGCCGGGGAGCCGAAGGAGAAGAGACGGTGTTCGGAGCCGATCTCCTCAACCTTCACCTTGATCTGTCCGGTTATCAGGTCCGGACACTCGGTCTTGACCCGGGGAGACTCCGTTCTCTACTTGAGGAGAAATACGACCATTTGACCGAAGAACAGGAAGGACACATCAAAGCATTCGAGAGATTGGGCGAGGAATCGGCCCGACTGGAAGCCGAACTGGAAGAGGCCGGGACTGATGAAGAGCGCGAGAAGATCGAAGGACGGCTCCGGCAACTGAGCCTGGAACAACGTACGTTGGTCCGCTCCCTTGGAATCGATTCTGAGGGTGGAGAGTTCAACCTCCCTCAGGACCAATCAAAATAGACCATAGACATTCAGCACGAGAACCAATCACATTAGAATAAAGACATTATGAGCACGCCTCGCGCGTGCGCTACCTGGTAACGCCGTGCGTCAGCGCAGCGGGCAGGACGAGCACGCCTCGCGCGTGCGCCACTACATGGCGCCCTGCGTCAGCGCGACGCGGCAGATAAACCATCAAACTCTATGAAATCAATGCATTACAACATCAACCGGCTCCTCGTTCTCACAGCTCTCGGTGTGGCGATCACAATCACGACGCTTCAGGCACAGCAGTCCCGCATCGACACGTTCAAGGTAACGGTCGTCCAAAAAACTTCGGCTCATCCATACTTCGGTGTGGGATCTACCCTGGGATATGCAGTGAATGGAGTTGAAGGAGATACGTTGATTCTGGCAAGAGATAGTCTTTACGTATTTGACCTGAAAGAAGTCAGCGATGATTATTCCTTTGACTTCTACTCTATACCAATAGGAGGAACACAAGGATTTTACGATGAAATTATTGAGAAGAAATTTACTCCGCAAAGAATCTGGCATATCAGAGCAGAAAGGCAAACACCCGACACAGTTTACTATGCAAGCACTGATCAGCCGTGGATGGGAAGTGTAATGCTCATTGTCGACTCGCTTCCGACATCAAGTGTGGCAGAAGAACGAAGAGTCCTGACGACCGGAGAAAGCCGAGCGGTACCAAACCCATGCACTGACGGGACAGAACTCCGGTTTGCCTCAGCCGAAGGGGGACGGGTAAGCGTGGAACTGGTCGACCTTCTCGGACGGAGAGTCCTGCATCGTGAAGAGAGCTCTGTGCCGTCGGGCGAACAGTCGCTTCGTATCGGAACCGAAGGGATGGAATCCGGCCTCTATCACTATCGAATCACGATAACCGGAAGCGAGGAAGAACAGATCATCACCGGTCAACTCCGGGTATTGAAGTAAGCACGCCTTGCGCGTGCGCCCCTACATGGCGCCGTGCGTCAGCGCGGCATAACAGGAACACAATGAACCAGACAAACGCAATGCATTACAACATCAACCGGCTCCTCGTTCTCACAGCTCTCGGTGTGGCGAT
>CBFGQN010000742.1:0-1619 GCA_965650895.1 uncultured Ignavibacteria bacterium
CTTTTTTAATTTTTCCTTTTGAATTTTGCATTCAACACACATTGCGTGTGTACGAGGACGGCAATCGCCGCCGTTTCCGCCCGCAGTCGCGTCGGCCCGAGCGATACGATACGGGCATCAAATTCTTTTCCGGCCCGATCCACTTCCTCTTCGGAAAATCCCCCTTCCGGACCGACAACAATCAACACGCGATCCCGTTCCCCGACCGGTTCAAGTATCGTCGCCGGATCACTGTCCGGATCGGCCCCTTCATGGCAGAGAAGAACCCAGTCATAGCGGGCGGCAACCCCGGCCAGTCCGTCCCAGCCAACCGGATCTCCGATACATGGCAACCGGGTTCGTTGCGACTGTTTCAGGGCCGCAATCGCCACACGACCGGCCCGATCCTTTTTAAAAAAGCCTTCGGCCCGTTCGCTCTGCAGCGGCTGGATTTCCCGAACCCCGAGTTCCACGGATTTCTCAATCAGCCATTCCATCCGGTTTTTATCCGAAAGGAGGCCGACGGCAAGGCCAATATACGCTCCCGGGTCTTCCTCTTCCAAGACGGATTCCCGTATCCTTACCGGAAAACCTCCCCGATCACCTTGCAGAAGTGTCCCGAAAGCCCGTCCTCCGGCTCCGTCGAGCAACTGAACGGTGTCGCCGGGACGCAACCGCAGGGCGCGCGCATGCCGGGATTCGTCGGTATCGAGGGTGACAAGCTCCCCCGGATCGACACGGGAGGGGAAAAAGAGTGCGGGAATATCGGAAGAAAATGCCTTCACGCTACGTAGATTACCATTATAGAATAACACGGAAGAGATTCCCGGTTTTCACTAACAAAATCAGAACTGATGTGTTAGGTACACGGCATTTGTGTTGGTGCGTCCGTGACGGCGGCGCCCCGGCCGTTCCGGCGCAACAGCCACTATTAGAGAACACCTGTCCGGAATGCTTACGGAAACTTTGATACGATCCCGCAAATCCAAGACGACGCATGAAGATAACGAGCTGATGCGTCGCATCAGCCGTGGTGACGATCAGGCGTTCCGGGTTCTGTACAATCGCTACAAAAGGCAGTTGTTCCTCTACTGTTTCCGTATGCTGAATGACCGTGAGGCGGCAAAGGACGCCCTGCAGGAAGTCTTTGTTCGCCTCCATGAGAATGCAGGAAGATACAAGCCGGAATCGAATTTCGCCGGGTGGATCCACACAATCGCCCGGAATCTCTGCATAAACATCCAGCGGAACAGCAAGGAACATGACGATTTAGATGAAGAGGTTTTGATGTCGGTCGACGCGAAGGCCGAACATGCGGACATCATGCTCCGCGAGAAGCTGGCCGAAGAGGTAGCCGCTCTCCCCGACATTTATCGGGAGGCGGTCATTCTCAGAGAATATGAGGGTTATTCATATAACCAGATAGCCGAAATCACCGGTCAGACGCTGGCAACCGTCAAGTTCCGGATCTTCAAGGGTCGGGAACTTTTGCGTGAACGGCTGGGTGACTGGCTCGACGAACTCCATAGAGAACGATAGAATCATCGGGAAAGCCCGACGACGGAAAGAAGAATTATGGCAACACAGGATATTCAGGAAATGCTTGAGGGGATGCTCAACGACGAGCAGACCGCAGAGGT
>CBFGQN010000743.1:0-1618 GCA_965650895.1 uncultured Ignavibacteria bacterium
CGGATGCCGTACCAGCCTCCGAGAAAGAGGAGAAAGAGTCCGCCGGCCAGAATCAGCGTTGTCGGAAGGAGGGGGACATGGGCCCGTTTCCCTCTGAAGCGAACGACGATCCGCTCCTCTCCCCGCTCCAGCAGACCGTAATACCGGTCGTCAAGCTCGCGAAAGGTAAACGAGGGAGGAGTGTCGAGTCCTTCCGGCGAGGAGAGCTCCAGCAACTCCCGGTAGGAGAGAATAGCCGAATCGCTTGTCCACCACTGCTGTCGCATCTCCACCCGGATATCGAGCGGATACTTCCCGGCGATCTTCTCTATCGCCGTCGGGTTCGGAGGAGAGCCGATCTCGGCCGCCACCAGTTCCACATACCCCTGTAGCTGTTCGGCGATGACGCCGCCGTAGGACTTCTTCAGAAGATAGCGATAGTACAGGCCAAGACTGAGCGTGGCGATAATCCCCGTACAGACGATCAACGCAAGGACCTTCCAGAAAAGGGAAAAGGTACGCGAAGGGTCGGGAGGAACAAACGGTCGATATAACGGTTCGGTATCGGGCACAGATCCTGATGTTGCGAAGCGACTCTATGAAACGTCTTCGGGGGAAGGTTTCCCTTCCCCCGAATATTGGAATCGGGCGGCTTTGAGCCTGGAGCTTTCAGCCTTCAGTTTTGAGCTTTCAGCGGTTGTATGTTTTTTCTGTTGCAGGACAGGTTCAGTCTTCTTCCGTTCTGGGGGCTTCTTCCCCTTCCGGAATCCCGATAAACATGTAACCGGTCCCCCAGATTGTCTTCAGGAAACGGGGATGTCGCGGATCGTCTCCCAGCTTCTGGCGAAGGCGGCTGACGACGACGTCGACCGAACGATTGAACGACTCCCACGGAATTCCCCGGGTCTGCTCCATCATGAAATCACGATCAAGCGGCTTCTGCGGATTCTCCGCAAAGAGTCGGAGCATCTCGAACTCGGCGGTTGTCAGATCCAGAGGTTCGCCGTCGAGCAGTACCGACTGCGTGTTGGCGTCGACCATCAGTCCGTCAAACTCGTAGACGCCGTTCGCACCGAACTGGGTCTTCGAGCGACGCAACACCGTCAGGATACGGGTCCAGAGTTCGCGAACGTCGAAGGGTTTCGGCATATAATCGTCGGCTCCCCCCTCAAGACCGGCAATTCTGTCGGTCACATCCCCTCTGGCAGTGAGCATGACGATCGGCACGCGTGAGAACTCACGAACCCTCTTCAGCGCCTGAAATCCGTCCATTTCCGGAAGCATGACATCGAGAACCACCGCATCGGGTCTCCACGACTTGACGAGACCGATCCCCTCTTTCGGAGACCCCGTAGCCTCGACTTCCGCCTCCTGTGACTGGAAGAACTCGCGCAGCAATTCCGTCAGTTCAGCATCATCGTCAATGATCAAAATCTTGGTTGCCATGGTGTTTGACCTCGTAGAAATGTATGAATACGAAAGAAGATGTTTCTTCAGGATGTGCAAAAATACGGTAATGTTCGCGAATATCCCACCGACCGGGGGAGAATTCTCCCTCCCCCCTCTCGCAGCAAGAGCCGGCCTCCCCTCACCGGTTCCTCATTTTATCCTCCGGAACTAACAAAACCGCCGTTCAACG
>CBFGQN010000744.1:0-1518 GCA_965650895.1 uncultured Ignavibacteria bacterium
GTTCTTCCGCAAGGAGGCCGAGGAGCGGATGGAGAACTACCGGCGAATGTTGCAGGAGGCGACCGTTGTTGATACGGAGGAGATCGGAGGGATTGAAGAACTGGAGGGGAACGATCTGTATGTGGCGGCGGCGGAGACGATTATTGCGCTGAACGAAGCGCAGGATCGGGATGGACTCCGTTCCTTCTGGCATGTCCAGCAGGACACATTGCGCCGGCTCCTGTCGCAGGAGGAGTTCGATGTGCTCGATCAGCTCTATGCCGACAGGATCATGAAGTAGGGGAGGAGAAGATGGCGGAATCTTCCCGGCGTACATATCCTCCCCGCCTGCGGGAATTGCAGGAGAAAGAGGAGGCGGAGCGCAAGGCCGAGACGACACGGCGGAAGCGACGCATCTTCCGGATTGTTGTCCCTCTTCTTGCTCTGGTGCTGATCCCGCTGGCCTACGGTCTGATCGAACGGAATCTGCTCCGTCCGAAAGTCGATCCGACGGTTGACACACGCCACATGGCGGTGCGGGCCGATGAACACATTCAGGTCAACGTCGTCAATGCCTGCGGTGCGGACGGGATTGCGAAAAAGTTTTCGGAATTTTTGCGGGCGCGGAAGTTCGACGTGCCGGAATACGGCAATGCCGAGCAGGTTGCCTTCCAGTCGAAAGTGCTCGATCGGGTGGGTGACTCGGTCTCGGCCCGGAAAGTGGCCTATGCTCTCGGTATCCCGCCGGAACGGGTCTTTACCGAGATCGACAGCTCGCTCTATGTCCGGGCAACGGTGGTCGTCGGTGCCGATTATACTACATTGCGCCCGATGCGGTAACCCGGGACAACGGATGAGCATTGGCGGAACGGAACTCGGCAAGCGCTCCATCCGTTTTGAATCCGCCGCGGCGGATTCAAAACGGATTCTTCATTGACCGTAAAGCATAGAAACGAGTTCCCCACCTGTTTTTGAAATTTTCATTTTGAATGTTGCATTGACCGTGAACTATACAGCAGAAGAACTCGCACGCCGGTGTGCCGACCTGATGATCGAGAAGAAAGGACGGGATATCGTCCTGCTCGATGTGCGGGGACTGACCGACATCGCAGATTTTTTCGTTATCTGCTCCTGCGATAACGACACCCACGTCAAGGCCGTTGCCGACAATATCCGCGAGGAGCTGGGGAAGGAGGAGATTCGTCCCTGGAAGACCGAGGGATGGCAGGGGCTCCACTGGATTATTCTGGACTATGTGGAGGTGGTCATTCACGTCTTCTACAACGAGACCCGCCACTTCTACAAGCTGGAACGCCTCTGGGCCGATGCCAAAACCGAACATGTGACAGACTCCCCCCTTGAGGGGGGCAGGGGGGTGTCCCAGGAAACCCCGGACGAAGAGTTATAGCACGAGGGGCAGGGGGGTGCCCCGGGAAACCCCGAACGAAGAGTTATAGCACGAAGGGTACAGGGTACAAGGGGGCGTGACGGACAAGCTGTGTACGAATCTTCAATCCCGGTATCCTCACCCGATGAAAA